>JAFZIK010000010.1 GCA_017554405.1 Clostridia bacterium
TCTCATTCGTAATATTTCTTTTTCGAATTCTTCAATATGTCGATACTCTCTTGCCATAAAAAATCCCTCCTATGATACTTTCTTTCATTGTATCATAGGAGGTCTCTTTTTTCTATTGTCCGTTTTTACTGGACTTGTTCAATCGCTCCGGGCATTTCTTTAAAAAACCGATTTAGTCTTACTCTACTACCGAGTTAATGAAATCAAGCAGCGTTGTAATATCAAAAACAGGAAGATTTGTCGCCTTTTGAATAGCCGCGGCGTGCGGCGGCATATCGGTGCATTCAAGCACGACAGCCGCAACGTTGGGGTTTTCTTTTTGCAGGCGAAGAGCGGTCGAAACGATCTCCTCACGCGCGGTCTCAATGTTGTAATGTCCCTGGCATTTGCGGATATCCGAAAACGCCGGTTCGTTGCAAAGTCCCTTTATGATACAGCGGTCAATATCACTTTCGGAAAGACCGCAGGATTCGAGTATAGGGCGAACGAGCAGCGAATCGTCATAGCAAAGAACGATGATCTTTTTATCCTCGCCAAGGCCGGATAAAACCCAAGGTATCTGGCAGATAGAGGAAATATAGACCGGGGCGTCAAGCTCATCCGCCACCGCCTTCTGATATCTGCCGAAATAGCCGCACGATGAAGTTATACATTTACAGCCGAGCGACTCCAACTCCTTTGCCGCATCTACGATAGTAGGCAGTAAAGTCATATCGCCGCCTAAGATCCGCTGAAAATTAGAGCCCTCGACGAGATACGGCAAAACGGGATAATCATAAGTATTGACCTGCGAAACGTGACCAAGCGGTTTAGGCACCCAGGATCTCATAATAAGAACACCGAAACTGTAGCCGTCGTATGCCGGAAAATCTTTCTTCAGTTTAACTCCGGAAGAAAGAGGCGCTTTAAATTCTTTCATAGCATTCAAGTGGTATAACACCCGGCGTTATACCTTGCCCTTTCTGTAAAGTGATCTCTTAAATAAATCCCGTGCGCTGACGCTGACAAACCGCGCAGGCAACATATCCCATAAGCTTTTTTATATCCCATACGTTCAATTTAAGGTAACTCTTTACGCTCTCCCGAAGCCCCGCAAAAAGCTCGGTATCAAGTAAAACCACCTTGACCGCGTTCTGCGGGATGACCTCATCTTTAAGATACCGGAGCACCTCTTCGGGATCCATAGCCAAAGGATCGGTCTGCACAAAAACACAGTTGCCGTAAATATTTTCCGATATACCGCAGTTTTCAAAGACCTTTATCGCCTCTTCTTTTGAAAGATCGGATAAAACAAGGATGTTTTCCGAGCTTTTAAGACCGATCTTTATCCATTTAAGCTGCAAAAGCGCGGTCATATAAACCGGCAGATCCACAGCCGCGGCGGCGATCTTCTGATACTTTCCGAACGCTCCGCCTGCCGACGTTATAAAACGGCAACCTTCCGCCTCCAATTGTCTTGCCTTTTCTGCGATCTCGGCGGCAACTGTTTGATAAACGGCGTTAGGATCGCTTATCGAGTTTACGACAGCATACCGCACCGGGAAAGAGAATGTGCGCGCGTTTGCTAAATTACCGATCTTTTTCTCGGTTTTATCATATGGAACAAGTATACCGGCAACAAATCCGGCAAAGCACTGACCCTCGGTAATATGAAGGTCCCCGTATTCATCGGCGGGTCCTATGTAGCCCCAGTTTCTTACGATGTTTTTCTTCATTTTATAACCTCAGTTCAGAGTATACAGACGGAATTACGCGAAGTTTAACGATCATTCAAGCGAAAGGGGCTGACCGAGTCCGAGTTCGAGCGCGCGCTTATAAAGCTTATTGCCGAGCGAGATATCCTGAATGGCAATACCCATATTGGCGGCGATAATTATTTCATCATCACTTTCGCGCCCCGTTTTTTTGCCGAGCAGAACTTCGCCTATCTGCGCGTGGGGCTCAAACTGCGCTTTGCCCTGCCTGCCGAAATAGCCGGTTTTGGGGTTGAACATATCGCTTGCATACTGATTCCAGTCATCCACAATAAACTTGTTATTTGCAAAGAGGTCATAGTCCCAGCCTTTGGAGTGAACGGGAAGAATAAGCGCGCCGGGCTTCACCCATTCCTTGCGATACACGGGTTCGGGGAATTGAGTAATAGGCGCCGCCGCAACAAATATATCACTGCCGCGCACGGCTTCTTCGGCGCCCGATACAACGTGAGCGTTAACGCCGAGCTCGGCGCTCAGCTCATCGCAGAGCTGCTGCGCATACTCCGGATAGCGGTCGAATATCTTGATCTCCTCAATACCGGGAATAAGATATTTGATAAGTTTCATATTGTATTCGCCCTGTTCGCCCGCGCCCACAAGACCCACTACCTTTGAATCCTTACGCGCAAGATACTTGACCGAAACGCCAGAAGACGTTGCGGTGCGTATAGCGGTAATTATGCCCGCCTCCATAATGGCGATGGGGTATCCCGTTTCAACGTCGTTCAGTATCATAAGAGAAGAGAGCGCCTTGATACCGTGCTTCGGCCTGTTATGACCGAAAACGGCGACCCATTTGATACCGCATATATTTGATTCCTTAAGATAGCCCGGCATTGCGTGCAGAAAAGCGCCCGGACAGGTATCGGGATGAACGCCCGGCTTAGGCGGCATCTCATACATTCCCTTGCCGTGCTCCTTATATGTAGCTTCGGCAACCTCCATTGCCTGATCCCAGTCACGCAGACCGCATTTTTCAAGATCGGGCAGGCTGAGATAAATAAACTTTCCGTATTCCATTTTAAAACACCTCTGAAAAGAATAATTATTTAAAGCGCAAAGCGCCTTTTAACATATTTTTGCGGTAATAATAATATTTTTTTGCGGTGACAGCGTCGGACAAAAAGGCAAAAACATATTGTATCCGTGCCGTTTTAGCCAGAAACAGCCGTTTTTTCAGGAAAATCGGTTCCGTTTTCATTATATCACGTTGCTAAACCTTGTCAACAGCTTTTTATAAAAAAGCACAATTTTTTGCTTTTTAATATTGACATTGAGGCATCGGCGGAGTATAATCTGTTTTGAAATAAAAGAGGTGTTTTTTAATGGAAAGCAAAGAAACGGAATTAAAACGGCAGCTTAATCCGATGAGCGTTTGGGCCATCGCTTTTGGCTGCATTATCGGCTGGGGCTCTTTTATCAACCCGGGCAAAAAATTCCTTCCTAATTCCGGCGTTGCCGGAACGGCGATAGCAATGGTCCTCGGCGCCGTTGTTATGATAATCATCGCCTTTTCCTATGCGTATATGGTGCCTAAGTTCCCGAAGGCGGGCGGCGAGTTCAACTTCACCAAAAACTGCTTCGGCAAGTTTGCCGCATTTTTCTGCGGTTGGTTTTTAGTTGCGGCTTATCTTACCAACGTTCCGATGAATTCTACCGCCATAGGGCTTATAGTTGACGGTCTTGACGGCGACGCCGATATCCTCCGCTTCAATTATCTTTACGAGATAGCCGGTTTCAAGGTTTATCTCGGCGAATTGCTCTTTGCCGCTTTCATACTTATACTTTTCGGCTTCTTCAATATAATCGGCGTTCAAAAAGCCGGTTTTATTCAAACGATACTTGCTGCGCTTCTCGCTATCTCGGCTTTCACGCTGTTTGCCGCCGGGCTTATTTCCTCAAAGGCGAACGGTATCAATATGCAGCCTGTATGGGGCTTTGATCTTGCCGCGGCAAAAGCTGAAAACGCCGTTACCGCAAATATTGGCAATTATGCTCACAGCGGCAGGGCGGGCGTAATATCCGCCATTCTTGCCACCTTTGCAATAACGCCCTGGGCATACGTCGGCTTCGGCACTATACCCCAGGCGGCGGAGGAATTCAAGTTCTCTTATAAAAAGGTAATGTTCATTATGACCGTTGCCATACTTTTCGGCGGCTTTGTTTACATATCGAACAATACCGTTGCGGCGGCGGCGCTTAAATATTGGCCGGATAGGGTAATCGCGGGCGAATGGGTGGTCCTTATAGCCGCCGAAGAGCTTTTGGGAACCTTCGGCAAGGTGCTCATAGGCACCGGCGTTTCCTGTGCGGTGCTTTCGGGTATCATGGGCTTTTATCTTGCTTCAAGCAGGCTTATCTATTCTATGAGCCGTGACGGCTATTTGCCCGAATGGTTCGGCAAAATCGATAAGAAATTTGCCACACCCAAAAACGCGATGATTTTCTGCGTCCTCGTTTCGCTCTCCGGTCCAATACTTGGCAGAGAGGCGCTCGGCTGGTTTGTTGATATGAGCTCAATAGGTGCGAGCATCGGCTATTTCTTTACCTGCGCTTCGACCCTTAAAACCATGAAAAAATCTGGCGATGGGACGGTCGGTCTTAAGATCACCGCAACGTCGGGTCTTATATTCTCGGTTGTATTTATGCTTTTACAGCTCGTGCCGATCCCGGGGCTTTCCGGCGTTCACTTCTGTTGGCAGAGTTATCTTATGTTTGCGGTATGGATAGTTATAGGATTCATATTTTATCTGCTCCAAAGGAAAAAGTTTAAGCAAACGGCTTAAAACAAAAAACATACAATACGCCCCTACCGTATCGTTCTGCGGTAGGGGCGCTTTTCAGTATTGACTGTTTTTAAACCCTCGTGTGTATCACTTCGGCTTTGCCCGCCAATTTTACTTTGATTCCGGGCGGGATAAGAACGCTGTTTCCGGCTTTAAGGTGCATCGTTCCCGTGGGGTAGGACATATCGAGCTCGCCCGAGGTAAGGATAAGCGATACCGGCGCAGCGTCGTCGTAAACGCCTAAACTGCCGTCCATAGTTATAAGCTCGGCTTTAAAGGCATCGCAAACGCCGAGCTCGCGGACGGTGCCGAAGGGATAGAGCGTCATCTCCCCGGTATCGCCGTAGCGCAGGTTGTTTTTTCTTGTTTTCA
>JAFZIK010000011.1 GCA_017554405.1 Clostridia bacterium
AAGCCCGAAAGAAAAAAATATGTTAGGAATTTGATTTGGCTGTTCTACAAGAGGCAACTAACATAACACGAATAGATGTGCATTGATCGTTTAAGGATTTATATTTTTCCTCGTTTATGTAGTTTGTTTTATATAGCAATTCAAGCCAATATCCGGTTTCACTTGCTTCTTTTAGTGCTATTTCAAGTTTTGAAATAAAATCTTTTTTACCCTGCGCATAATTTGCCTCATAAATGTTTGCGCCAATAGAAGTGCCTGAACGTCCTATTTGATTGGAAATCACAGATTCGTGTTTGCCCTTCAGTTCCTTTACGAGATTTATAATTTGTATGGAAAAGTCCATTGATAGATTACGAAGTTTCGACTCCGACATAATTAACCTCCCAATAGTTATTACAGATACATTTTAGCAAACATTAAGAGTTTTGTAAAGTGATGTTTGCGCCTGTAGCGCAAGTGATGTTACGGCTCTCGCCGTAGTGATGTAGATTGCTTTGCAATCAGTGATGTGATGCGTTCCTATTCACTTGCCGAAGGCAAACATCACATCCGAAGGATACATCACGCACGAAGTGTGCATCACGTTCCGTGTAAGCGGAACACATCGTTCAAAAAGTGCCTCTTTTGGTAGACAAAAGAGGCACTTTTTGTGGCCCGCCCGAAGGGATTCGAACCCCCGCTCTTCAGAATCGGAATCTGCTGCGTTATCCAGCTGCGCCACGGGCGGATATAAAGCCCCTTTCGGGGCTTTTTTATTATTCGTAACCGTTCGGGTTGTTTTTCTGCCAGCGCCAGGAATCTTCACACATTCTGTCGATACCGTATTTAGCCTTCCAGCCGAGCAGTTTTTCCGCTTTTGAGGCATCGGCGTAGACTTCGTCCGGGTCGCCGGGACGGCGCGGGTCGATAACGTAGGGAATAGTAACGCCGGAAGCCTTTTCAAACGCTTCACGGAGCTGTAAAACGCTTGTGCCCTTGCCGGTGCCGAGGTTTATCTCTTCGCAGGCGTTGTTTTTAAGCACCCAGTTTACCGCTTTAACGTGACCTGCCGCCAGGTCTACAACGTGGATATAGTCGCGCACGCCGGTTCCGTCGACCGTGTTATAATCGTCGCCGAAAACGTGCAGAATACCGAGTCTTCCAACGGCGACCTGCGATATATAAGGCATAAGGTTATTGGGCGTTCCCTTGGGGTCCTCGCCGATCTTTCCGCTTTTGTGAGCGCCTATCGGGTTAAAGTAACGCAGAAGGGCAATAGACCAACTGTTATCCGACGCGTAAACGTCACGCAGGATATGTTCGATAAACAGCTTTGTTCTGCCGTAAGGATTGATAGCGCCGGTGGGCATACCTTCCTTAAGCGGCATTTCCTTTGTTACACCGTAAACCGTTGCAGAGGAGGAGAACACTATTTTTTTAACGTCAAAACTGTTCATTACCTCTATCAGGGTAATGGTGGACTTTAAATTGTTATCGTAATACATAACCGGCTTTTTGACCGATTCGCCTACCGCCTTGAGTCCCGCAAAGTGTATGACCGCCTCGATACTGTTTTTCTTAAAGATCTTTCTAAGCGCGGATTCATCGCGAACGTCGGCATCATAGAATTTTATGCTTTTGCCGGTGATTTTTTCCACGCGGTCAAGCGCCGTCTTTTTGCTGTTGCTGAGATTATCTATAACAACAACTTCATAACCGTTCTCAAGCATTTCAACGCAAGTGTGACTGCCGATGTATCCGGCGCCTCCGGTTATCAGTATAGCCATTTAAAACCCTCCGATAATGATATATATCTAATATTACAACTTAACGTATCGTTTTGTCAAGGAAAAGCGTTTAATACTTATATGTTTTCCTTAAAATTTTATTGTGCTTTTAAAAAAGTTGATTTTCGAAAAACCGTATGTTATATTTGTTATTAAGATATAACCAAACGCGGCGTTAAGCGGCGAGCACAAAGATAAACAGAGTTTTGGGGGACTGCTGATGAACGGTAAAAAGTCAAATAAATGGGTATTTCGCTTTATGATCCTTTTGATAATAATCGTATGCGGTGTGGGCGGATATTACCGGTATTACAGCGCAATTTCGGATAAAAGCGTTATTTCCCGCACGCTTTACAGCACTATAAGATTATTCGGCGCCAGCTTTGACATTGATTACGGCAAGGCGGCGGCGCTCGAGGATTCGGTTGCGGTCATCGCCGCGTTAGAGATTGCAAAATGGTTGGCGATCTTTATAACCGGTCACGTAATTTTCAAACTGTTAAGGCCTTATTTATCCCGCTTTTTCGTGGCGTTCGGATTGTTTGCTTGGGGACATAAAAAAAGGCAGGTGCTGATAATCGGCAATAACAGTAACAATCTTAACATTTACCGCACGGTCAAAAAGCCGTATTCGCCGCTTTTGCTTGCGGATTCATTGGAGGATTGCGAGGCTCTTTCCGAACAGGGGATAAGAGCGGCAACGGTAGCCAACAGAAAAAAAGGCGGCGCCTCTTCGGATTATCGCGGCACCGGCAAATGGCTTAGAAAGGTGCTGGAGCGCGCGGTTTCCCGCGGCGAAAGATGCACCGTTATTATTAACACCGGTAACGATGAGGACAACCTGAACATTTCCAAAACCGCGGTAGAATGGCTTTCCGGGTATCTGAGCGAATACAGAAGCCGAATAAACGACCCTGATATACCCGATCCCGATAAGGCGGGGGACAGGCGGTATATCGTCAGCGTCTTTGAAAAGATACGCATTTACGTTTTCGGTGACCGCGCTCATCAAGCCGTTTACGGTGAGTTTCAAAAGAACTCCGCGGGCGTTCTTAATTATATTAACAAGTATCGTCTGGTCGCTTTTGATTTCGTTGAGAATAACCCCCTTACCGAGTATATCGGAAAGGAAACGTTTTCAAAATTTTTCAGCAATGCCGCCGTTTCCCGCGATTTTGATTTTAACGTAATTATGCTCGGGTTTGGCGAGATCAACCGGGAAATACTTTCCGTTTCTGTGGCGAACAATCAGTTTTCAGAGCAGAATCCGGGCGGCATTCCGGCTTTAAAAAAGGTTAACTACCATATTTTTGACCGGGATAAAACGGTTATTGACCGCAACTTAAGCAACACTCTGCTGCGCTATGAAAAGGAATTCCTGTATGATATCGGAAGCGGCTTGCTTGATAAAAACGATTATTCTGATCTGCCCGATACGCCGGCAAATATCTATCAGGAATATCTCGACGTTAACGATACCGAGTTCAATAAGCGGCTTAAGTATATCTGCACCGCAAATCCGAATTCGGAAAACCACGTTATAGTTGCGATAGGCGGAGATCTTGAAAATATGGACGTTGCTCAACGGCTTTCCGAAAAGAAAAAAGAGTGGGGCATAGATAACGTCCGTATATTCGCACGGGTAAGCGGCGGCTCGATGTTTAAAACCGATTATTATACCTTCGGCAACGAAGAAAAGCTTGTTTACGATTATAATATGATCTGCCGCAACAAGTTCGAGGAGCTCGCGATCCGGCGCAATCTTATGTATGATTATGAAAACAACCGGATAAATAAAAAACCGGCTTCGTATGAAGAATTGGAAACCCTGGCAAAGAGCAACTGGTATGTAACTATGGATTCCAACAAACGGCTTTCAAACTTTTACAGTATTCTGAGCTTAAGAATGAAGCTGCAGCTTTTAGGACTTGATTGCCGCGAGGGCGATAAGCCCGAAAATGCCGGAGAAGCCGTTACAAGCAACGAAGAGTATTTTGATATCTACGCCGGTTCCTACCGACCTACGGTAGCCATGGCAAGATCCGGGGAGAACGGCAAAGATATTTATTCCTATGATGAATTGCCGCAGAAATCCGAATTTGAAAAAGGCGGAGTTCGCAGCAGTCTTACGGTGCAGGAGCATTACCGCTGGAATGCCTTTATGGTCAGCTGCGGATTTATACCTCAAAGCATAGGAAAAACGCTCGAAAAAGGCTCAAAAAGCTATGAAGAAAAGACCCACGCCAATCTGTCATCCTTCGAGGGACTTTTCCAATACAGAAAAGCTATGGCTGAACACCTCGACTGCGAGCAGAGTGATACGGACGTTATAAAATACGATTGCCAGTTAATGGACGACGCCTGGTGGTTCCTTGATTCAAAGGGTTATAAGGTTTTCAGAAGGTGGTAATAACAAGTCGCGCAAAATAATAAGGGGGATACGTATGAAAAAATATGATATTTTTATATCATACCGAAGAGACGGCGGCGCCGAGACCGCAAAGCATTTAAGGGATACTCTCGTAGAAAAAGGGTATAAGGTTTTTCTTGATATCGAATCCTTGCGCTCGGGTCCTTTTAATACCGAGCTTTATCGCGTTATCGAGAATTCAAAGGACGTTCTTGTGATACTTCCCGAAAACGCACTTGACCGGTGCGTTAACAAGGACGACTGGGTGCGCCTTGAGATCGAACACGCAAAGAGATGCGAAAAAAACATTATACCGATAATGCTTAAGGGCTTTTCTTTCCCGGATGAACTGCCCGAGAGTATAGAGTTTTTAAGGATTCAAAACGGTATTGCCGCCAATATCGAGTATTACGACGCGTTTATAAAGAACGTGGAAAAATTCCTTGTTTCGCGGCATTTTATACCGAAATCGATGCGCTGGATGCTTGCCGCCGCGGCGCTTGTGCTTGTTGGCGCGATCACCTTCGGCTGTTTTAAGTATTTCAGCCGTTTTCCGCGCAACGCCGGGCAGAGAAACCTTGTGTCCGATGTCATCGCATATATATCGCCTAATTTTACGCTCTTCGATAAGGCTACTTCCGATTATAAATCCGCGATCGATTCGGCGAGCGAATACGCAAAAGGGAATCCCGCTTATTCGTTTGATACCGTTGATATGAAGCTTGAAGCCGCTATCGACGGTCTTGAAAAGAAAAAACAGCAGATATCAGAACTGCCGGATGATTTAAAGGACCGGATCTCAAAAAGCCCGTTTGACAGCGGCGCTATCGGCACGGTGGCTCCCACGTTTAACACCGCTATCAACTATTATGTAGGAAGACTTACCTATTTCAAGAACTCGCTGCCGCTTCTATACGATTCCGCCGACCTGGAATACAGCGAGGTCCAAAGGCACACCTTTTTAAACCTATTTGAAAATGAAAAAGAAACGGCAAATCTTTGGGCGGAATACTTTTTCTACGGGATAAACGAAATACTTTTCCCCGTAAACGTTGAATCGGCGCTGGCGGATTTTAAGGATGACGTTTTGCCCGAGCTTACCGAGATATATGCAAAGCACCCAGAGTTTTCAAAGAATCTTGAAGAAGTAAAAAGCAAGATGGAAGCCATAAATAATCAAATCAAAAAGCTTGCCGAGGCGGATCAGAAAATCATTAACGATCTGGCAGCTTACGTAAACGGCGCAAACGGGCAGGCAAACGCGAAAACGGACGTTACCGAAACTCTTGATTTGGCTTGGAAAGCCATGGAGGCGGGCGATACCGCCGCTGCCGCTGCCGCGTTCAGAGAATTATCCGCACATTACAGCGATGATAAGGATTTGTTTTTGGCTGTTACGAACGCCGCGCGCCTTGCCGAAAACAGTGAAAAACTCGGGATCAAAGGCGGAGCGTTAGTGCTTTACTACGAAGAAAGCGATCATTTGCAAACGCTTCAACCCGGAGATATCATATTTGAAATAAACGACGTTCGGATAAATAATACGTATCATCTTCATAAAGCTGTGAGCGACGGCATAAATCCGGTAAAGATCATCAGGTTTTCGGAAGACGGATACGAAATAATCGATGCGATTTATGACAGCAATCTTGAAGAACCGATCTTTTTGAGTATAAACCCCACCCTTTAATGATTTGCTCCTGTGACTTACCGTCACAAAATCTTGTATTAATATTAAAAAATACTATTTACAAATGCAAAATGTAGTGATATAATTATCTGCGTATGAGATTGCCGAAAACGGCGGTTTCTAACATATTTGATTAGGAGGAATTTTAAAGTGTCCAGAAAGTTCAAAACTATGGACGGTAACAATGCCGCTGCCCATGTGGCTTATGCCTTTACAGAGGTTGCCGGTATTTATCCCATAACGCCGTCCAGCCCTATGGCGGACTATGTTGACCAGTGGTCTGCGCAGGGACTTAAAAACATTTTCGGAACAAAGGTAAACGTTGTTGAAATGCAGTCCGAGGCAGGCGCCGCGGGCACGGTTCACGGCTCGCTCGCCGCGGGTGCGCTTACCACCACCTTTACGGCGTCGCAGGGTCTGCTTCTTATGATACCGAATATGTATAAGATCGCAGGCGAGCTGCTCCCGTGCGTGTTCCACGTATCCGCCCGTTGCGTAGCAAGCCACGCGCTCAATATTTTCGGCGATCATTCAGACGTTTACGCCTGCCGCCAGACCGGCTTTGCCATGCTTGCCGAAACAAATCCGCAGGAAGTTATGGATTTAGGCGCCGTCGCTCACCTTGCTTCTATTAAGGGCAGAGTTCCGTTTATAAACTTCTTTGACGGTTTCCGCACCTCTCACGAGATCCAGAAGATCCAGGTATGGGATTATGAAGACCTCAAAGAGATGTGCGATATGGACGCCGTTGCGGCTTTCCGCAAACGCGCCCTTAACCCCGAGCATCCCACGATGCGCGGCTCACATGAAAACGATGATATATTCTTCCAGAACAGGGAAGCCTGCAACAAGTATTATGCCGCGCTTCCGGCTATCGTTGAAGAGTATATGGATAAAGTCAACGCCAAGCTCGGCACCGATTATAAGCTCTTTAATTACTACGGTGCGCCCGATGCGGAACGCGTTATAATCGCAATGGGCTCTATATGCGACGTTGCCGAAGAGGTCATCGATTACCTTACTGCGGCAGGGGAGAAGGTCGGTCTTGTCAAGGTTCGCCTTTACCGTCCGTTCTCGGCTGAAAAGCTCGTTGCCGCCATACCGGCTACTGCTAAGAAGATAGCTGTTCTTGACAGAACAAAAGAACCCGGTTCGCTCGGTGAGCCGCTTTATATGGACGTTGTGGGCGCCCTTGCCGCTACCGGTCGCAAGATCGATAAGGTAATAGGCGGCCGTTACGGTCTCGGTTCCAAGGATACCCCGCCCGCAAGCGTATTCGCGGTTTATAAAGAACTTTCAAAGGATGCTCCTAAGGCGCAGTTTACCCTCGGTATCGTGGACGATCTTACCGGTCTTTCCCTGCCTGAGGAAGAGGCTCCGAATACCGCGGCTGCCGGCACTATCGAGTGCAAATTCTGGGGTCTCGGCGGTGACGGAACGGTCGGCGCTAACAAGAACTCCATTAAGATCATAGGCGATCATACCGATAAATACGTTCAGGCGTATTTCCAGTATGACTCCAAAAAGACCGGCGGTATCACCGTATCGCATCTGCGCTTCGGCGATAAGCCAATCAAGAGCCCTTACTATATCAATAAAGCCGATTTCGTTGCCTGCCATAACCCCTCTTACGTAATTAAGGGTTATAAGATGGTCAACGACGTTAAACCCGGCGGCGTATTCCTTATTAACTGCCAGTGGACACCTGAAGAGCTCAGTAAACATATGCCCGCCGAGGCAAAGCGTTATATTGCAAAGAACAATATCAATCTTTACACCGTTAACGCTATCGACCTTGCGGCAGAGATAGGTCTTGGCAAGCGCACCAATACTATACTCCAGTCCGCTTTCTTCACCCTTGCGGCGGTTCTTCCTCCCGAAGACGCTATAAAGTATATGAAGGAAAAGGCGGAGGCATCCTTCTTAAAGAAGGGCCGCGATATAGTCGATATGAACTGGAAGGCTATCGATGCCGGCGCTACCGCGTTTGTTAAGATAGACGTTCCCGCCGATTGGGCGGACGCAAAGGATGAGGCGAAAGCCGCGGCGAGCGAGGATAACACCAAGCTTGAAAAGATGGTTGATACCATTATGAAGCCGGTTGGTCTTATGAACGGCTACGAGCTTCCCGTTTCCGCTTTTGCCGACCATGCCGACGGCACGTTCGAGCAGGGCGCTTCGGCGTTTGAAAAACGCGGCGTTGCGGTTATGGTTCCCGAGTGGAACAACACCACCTGCATCGGCTGCAATAAGTGCGCGTTTGTTTGCCCGCATGCCACCATTCGTCCGTTTGCTTTGTCTGCCGATGAAAAGGCGGCGGCTCCCGAGTGCCTCAAGGTTGCCGAGAAAGAAAAACTCGTTACCGGCAAGGGTTTCGCCTATTCAATGGCTGTTTCACCGCTTGACTGTATGGGTTGCGGCGTTTGCGTAGGCGTTTGCCCGACCGCTTCTATCAAGATGGTCCCGCAGGAATCTCAACTTGAGCAGCAGAAGGCGTTTGATTACTGCGTTGCGAAGGTTACCGAGAAGACGGACGTTGCTTCCGATGCCAACGTTATCACTTCGCAATTCAAGAAACCGCTTCTTGAATTCTCCGGCTCCTGCGCGGGCTGTGCCGAAACCTCTTACGCCCGCCTTATCACACAGCTCTTCGGCGACAGGATGTATATTTCAAACGCCACCGGATGTTCTTCTATCTGGGGCGGCCCGGCTGCAACAAGCCCGTATACCACCAATGCCGAAGGTCACGGTCCGGCTTGGGCGAACTCGCTCTTTGAGGATAACGCCGAGCACGGCTACGGTATGTTCCTCGGTCAGCAGGCGATAAGAAACCGTCTTATCGACGACGTTAAAGCTATCGTTGAAAGCGATAAAGCAGCGGCGGAAGTCAAAGCGGCGGGACAGGCTTATCTCGATACGCTTAACGACAGCGCAAAGAACGGCGACGCTTCAAAAGCGCTGGTTGCGGCTCTCAAAGCGGCAAATGCCGACTGCGATATCTGCCGTGACGTTCTCGATAACAGCGAATACCTCTCCAAGAAGTCCGTTTGGATATTTGGCGGTGACGGTTGGGCATACGATATCGGCTTCGGCGGCGTTGACCACGTTCTCGCTTCCGGCAATAACGTAAACATTATGGTGTTCGATACCGAGGTTTACTCCAATACCGGCGGTCAGGCATCCAAGGCTTCCAACATCGGCCAGGTGGCGCAGTTTGCTGCGGCAGGTAAGGCGATAGCCAAAAAGAGCCTTGCCGAGATAGCGATGTCTTACGGTTATATCTACGTTGCTCAGATCGCTATGGGCGCCGATCAGAACCAGACACTTAAAGCGATCAAAGAGGCAGAGGCGTATGACGGTCCTTCGCTTATAATCGGTTACGCTCCCTGCGAGATGCACTCGATAAAGGGCGGTATGGTCAACTGCCAGAAGGAAATGAAGCGTGCCGTTGATTGCGGTTACTGGGATCTGTTCCGTTACAATCCCGCGCTTAAGGCGGAGGGCAAGAATCCCTTCTCGCTTGACAGTAAGCCCGCAACAGCCGATTATAAAGAGTTCATACTCGGCGAAGCGCGTTACTCTTCACTTACCCGTTCGTTCCCCGAGCGCGCAGAGGTCCTCTTCGATAAGGCGGCAGAGACCGCCAAAGCCCGCAGAGCGCACCTCGAAAAACTCGTTGAACTTTACGGAAAATAATATAGACCTTAATAGAACCCGCGGTCTGCCGAATGATATGCACCCCAAAAGTTAGACACTTTTGGAGGTGCATATTTTTATGGCAAAAAAGGGGCAAAAGTTCAAAACGTACTCGCCGGAATTCAAAGAATGTGTTATACTGGATATGCGAGAACACCGTTTAGGTATAATGGA
>JAFZIK010000012.1 GCA_017554405.1 Clostridia bacterium
ACGCAGCGGTTATCTTGGACGTGCTGCCGATGAATATCGCCGTCTCGGTTTCGGTTGTACCGGTTGCCGATGCCGTCATAGGCAATACTGCCGTTACCAGCGTTAACGCCGCAAACATGGTGAATACCATTACCGCGGACAATATCGCCGATAACGCTCTTTTTGATTTGCTCAAAGATTTTTTGAAAAACATAACAAATCATCCTTTCTTTAAACTGAATTGATCGCGGCTTTTGCCCGCGTAAGGATAACCCGAACAAAAGCAACAAACAATACGTGTTTTATATTATACATAATAACTAAAGAAAAGTATATCATTTTTTTGCTCTATTTTAACAAATTTTTGTCATTTTGCGGAAACATTTTCGCTTTTTCCCGCCTGTGCGATATCCGGTATTCGTTTTTCGTTGCAATTGGTATCACTCTGTGATATACTGTTTACGATCAAATTACCCGTAAAGAAAGTGAAGTGCAATATGAGTAATCCGTTTAAAAAGGTTATTGGACTTATCAAGTATCCGAGATATCGCAGACTTTATGATTCGCTTTTGGCGGAAGTATCCGCCTTAAAGGCGGAAAACGCCGATCTGAGGGCAAAAACCGAAAAAGCGGAGACTGAGCTTTCGGCATATATATCCGCCGTTGAAAAACAGCAATATAAGGAATCCCTGCTCATTAAAGGCAGGATGGATGCGCTAAACACCGCAACCAACCGTATCCTTTATGATAACGAGCTTAAATCGCTTCCGGCGGATAAAAGCTATACGCCGAAGGTCTCGCTCATCATACCGGTCTACAACGGCGAAAAATACCTGGAAGAGGCACTCAGGTGCGCTTTTTCCCAGACCTATAAAAATCTTGAAATAATAGCGGTTAATGACGGCAGCACCGATTCCACCGATGAGATACTGGGCGCCTTTGGCGATAGGATAGTTTATATCAAAAAGGAAAACGGCGGCGTTTCCTCGGCGCTTAACGCCGGTATAAAAGCCATGACCGGCGAATACTTCGCGTGGCTCAGCCACGATGATCTTATCGACAGCGACCATATCGAAAACCTTGTTGAATATTTGCGGCACCACCGCGGAGAAAAGGTCATACCGTATTCCGCGTTCAGGCTTATTGATGAAAACGGTAAACTGCTGGCGGCGGCGACCGTAAACGGCAGGCTCAATATGTTTGATTATAAAATATCCGTGACCGATAAGTATGCTATGCTTTTGTTCGGCGAGATAAACGGCGGCTCGGTGCTTATACCTAAAGAGGCGTTCTCAGAACACGGTTTGTTTGATGAAAACCGGCGCATAACTCAGGAACGCGATATGTGGTCGCGCCTTATTAAAGAGTATCGGTTCGTTTGTATTCCGTTTGATACCGCTTCAATAAGGATCCATGGCGAACAGGTTTCAAGCGATAAGGAAACGGTAGCGAAAAAGAGCATGGAAAAGAATTTGGAAATCATTGATGAGATCTATGATCTTATTAAAACAGAAGAACCCGCGAGGGCAAAGTATCTTTACGAATACCTTAAACTTCACTATTATTGCATAAGCAACGATAAAATGTGTGAAGCGCTCAAAGAAAAAGATATTTAGCAAGATGGGAAATTCTATGAAAATTCTCGAAATTACCGAGTTTGATCTGTATGGTAGGGGCTTTAACGGCTACGATCTGATGAAGCAGATCAACCGGGAAACATCCTCGACCGCGAAAATGGCGGCGCTTCGCAAGATATCGGATGACAGCGACGTTATCCCCATACTCAAAAAAGAACGCGAAATACTGCTTTGCGATGAACTCAGATACCAGGAAAGCCGGTATTTAAACGTTATGTCGGTGCTTTCGGTATCATCGCCCGCGCTTTACGAACTTAAAGAGTATAAGGAAGCGGATATCGTTCATTATCATCAGTTTCATAATTCGAATTTCGGCTTTTTTGAGCTTGAACGCGAGGCAAAACGCAAGCCGACCGTTATAAGCTTTCACGATCCGTGGATGCTCACCGGGCGTTGCGTTCATCCGGGCGGATGCCGCAAATATGCAAAAGGGTGCATCGGCTGTGAGCGGCTCGGAACGCTTTTCCCGTTTGGCGAGGATATGAGCGCCGCGATGTGGAAGATCAAGCGCGATATGTTCGCCGCCTCCGATCCGGATATAATCGTTCATTCGGAGTATATGTATGATCTCGTAAAGGAAAATCCCTATACAAAGGATCTTAACGTTCATCTTATTCCTTTCGGTATAGATGTTTCGGAATTCACCTTCAAAAAAACAAAGGCCGAGGCGCGGGAAAGCCTCGGTATCCCGGAAGGTGATTTTGTTCTGTTTTTCAGGGCGCAGGCGGATTTTAAGGGGACAAGTTACATAGTAGACGCCCTAAAGCGGTTTGAAGACCCGCAGAGTGTGACCTTACTTGCCTGTTCGCAAACCGGCTTGCTTGATGAAATAAGCGACCGTTTCAATATAATTGAACTCGGAAACGTTCAAAGCGAAGTAATTAAGGAATGTTTTAACGCCTGCGACGTATTCCTCATGCCCTCGATAGGGGAGAGCTTCGGGCTTATGGCGCTTGAGGCGATGGCGGCTGGCAAACCGGTGGTCGTATTCGATAATACGGCGCTGCCGTGGGTAACGAACGCACCGGAGGTGGGCGTGCTTGTTAAAAACCTTGACAGCGAAGATCTTTACGAAAAGATCAAATGGCTCTATGATGATAAGGATGAGCGTATCCGGCGCGGCGAGGCGGGCAGGGAACTGGCAAAAAGCAGATACTCGCCCGATGAGTATAAAAGGAAAATGAATGAAGTTTATTCCGCCGCGGCAGAGCGGCAGAAGTATAAGCTCCAAAAGCGCCGCGAGGAGAGCACGCCCGATATAAACGATATCGAAGTCAGAAAGCTTGTTTTCCATTTAAACGGCATTTTCAAAAGAACTTTCGGCAAATCCGGCGGCAATATAAAGCTTTTATCCGCGGTAAGTGAACAAAGTTGCGATGCCCACGAAATAGACTACGAAAACAAAAACGTTAAAGAGGCGGTCATGCTCTTTAACGCTCAGTGCCGCCGCTTTATGAGATCGAAAAAACCGTTTTTGTTTTTAAGGCGAAAAATAAAAGGCGCCTTAAGGCGCGCGTTCGGTCTTCTTAAGCGGATAGCGAAAAAAATATTTAAATAAACACTCGGTGAGGAAAATGAACAAAACAAAAGTATCGATAATAATCCCGGTATACAACGGCGAGGCATATATGCGCGAGGCGATCGATTCGGCGCTGGCGCAGACCTACGATAATATCGAGATAATAGTCGTAAACGACGGAAGCACCGATTCCACCGATGAGATCGCAAGAAGTTACGGCGATAAGATTGTATATTATAAAAAAGAAAACGGCGGTGTTTCCACCGCGCTTAATCTGGCGCTCGAAAAAATGACCGGCGATTATTTCTCGTGGCTCAGTCACGACGACCGCTATTATCCGCAAAAGGTGGAAAAAGAGGTCGCTTTCCTTGAAGAAAACGGATATTTAGGCAAAAAGGTGATAGTGTTTTCCGATTACGATCTTATGGACGAAAATTCAAAAGTGTTCGGCGCCTCGGTAAAAGACCACGCCGTTTTAAGCGTTAAACCGGATTACTGCATCCTGCGCGGCGATATAAACGGTCTTTCACTGCTTATACCTAAAACCGCTTTTGAGGAGTGCGGCAATTTCCGCACCGACCTTCGCTGTGTTCAGGATTACCTGCTTTGGGAGCAAATGATGGCGGCGGGGTATAAGTTTTTGCATATCCCCGAGATACTTGTAACAACGCGCCTTCACAGCAACCAGCAGGGCAACACCAGCCCGGTAATGCTTAAAGAGAACAACGAGTTTTGGACAAACCTGATTAAACATACCTCAAAAGAGCGTATGGAGGAGTTCGAGGGCAACGAGCTTAATTTCTTTAAGGTAATGCATAAGTTTTTACTCACCACCCCGTTTGAAGAGGCTATAGCGTATGCAAAAAGCGAGTGCGAAAGGGCGGCGCGGGACTTATTAAAAGAGTCTGAAAATATAAAGGTCACCGTGATAATTCCTTTTTATAATCGCGTTGATAAGCTTTTTGGCGCAATAGATTCCGTTTACGCTCAAACGCATAAGAATATTGAGCTTTTGCTTATAAACGATGCCTCCACCGATGACCTTTCGGCGCTCAAGGAGTATATAGGGGATAAAGAGACCGAAACAAAGATCATAGATATCGCGGTAAACGCAGGCCCCGCCAACGCGAGAAATATCGGTATCGAAAACGCTACCGGCGGATATATCGCTTTCCTCGATTCGGATGATACGTTCGTGCCGGAAAAGATCGAGCGTCAGCTGTTTGAAATGATGTCCGGCAACGCGAATTTTTCGCATACGAATTATATCCTTAAGAACGCCGATACCGGCGAAGAAAGCGTTATGGATACAACCGTTATAAACGGCAACGGCATCCCTACGATAATCAACAATATGTGCATAGCCTCGCCGACCGTTATGTTCAAAACCTCATTCCTGCGCGAAAGCGGGATCAGATACAGGGTTGACCTGCGCTACGGCGAGGACGTATGCTTTTATCTTGACTGCTTTAAAAAAACCGAGGTATTAGCGATTCCCGAACCGCTTTCGGTGGTTAATACCGGCGGCGGATCCGCGGCATACGACCGCGATAAGCAGTTGACGGGCATTAAAACCATTGCGGGTTATGTTTTAAACGATAAAGAGCTTTCGAAATACGATTATAACGTAGGTCTTTTGTTTAAGCGGTTTATCGAGCTTTACGATGCGGGCGAGGTATGGCCCAAAGTGTTCTATATCCCCGCGCCGCCGCCGAAAAAGCGCAGTCTTATCCGCCGAACCCTTTCGGCGATAAAGCACCGCGGCGTTATAGCCACCTTTAAGGCGGGAATGTTAAAGATAAAACGCCGCCTTGTAAAAGAAAAATAAAAAAACGTCCCGTTGCACCGAGGTGCAACGGGATTATTTATCTGTTCGGTTCAGGCGAGCGGCTCAGAACTCGATCTTTATATACTGCGCTTCGCCGTCGTTTTTTCCGTTTTCGCCGTGAAGCAGTTCATATATCGCGTTTCTGCCGGCGTTTTTGGCGTGATAAACCGCTTTATCGGCGTAATTTGCTATTTCAAGTATCGTATCGGTCTTATCGGTTATAGCAACGTTAACTATACCTACCGATAAGGTCAGTATGCCGCCGTTCGGGTTTTTCTCGTTCGGGATACCGGCGTTCCTGATGTTCCGGCATATCCGGCGGGCGATATCGCATAATTCGTCATCGGTCAAACCTCTGGTGATGCCGAAAAACTCGTCGCCGCCGTAGCGGGCAAAGCGAACGTCCTTTGTTTCCTGTTTGCGGCAGGCGAGGGCTACTTCTTTTATTATCTCATCGCCCCTTGCGTGGCCGTAGGTATCGTTGCACTCCTTAAAGCAGTCGATATCAATGAATATCGCGCCGACCTTCTGGCGCCTCCTGGCGGCGCTTTCAATAAATTCAAGCGATACCCTCAGCAGTGCCGAACGGTTCATAAGCCCGGTCAGCGGTTCAACCGATGCAAGCTCCTCGCTCGCCCGCATTTTGCGGTTGAGCCTTCTTATTTCGGTTTCGGTGTTGCGAATGGTATTCTGCAGCTTCATCTGCGCTTCTTTTATTTCGTTTATCTGCCGTTTGTTCAGCTCTTCGCATTTTGAGAAATACTCCGTTGCAAGCTCGTATTCGCCAAAATCCTTATAATAGTTTGCTATCATACTGTTGGCAAATATCTGCTCGAGAGTGCCCGGGTTGTTCTCGGCGTATACCGTCATAATACCGTATATCCTCTCGGAACGTTTGCGGTCCTTGGCGCCGGTAATAAAACGCGCAACCTCGCAAAGATCGTCGTAAAGCGGCATGGGGAAGAGGTTTTCCGGGAATATTTTAAAAGCGCTGTCTATATATCCGTTGCCCGCCTTATTGTCTTTTTTCAAATATGAAACGATCGCCCGTCTTAAGTAGTAATCGCATACCAGCGGGGTAAAGGTAACGTTTTGGAGCTGACCGGATACCGAATCGAAGATCTCCTCGGCGCGATCAAACTCGCCTAAGTCCTTATGGCATCCGGCAAGGTTTATGGTATACATAAGAAGGTCGGTATAGTTTTCGCCGTCTTCTTTTTTAAGCAGATCGATACATTCGTTCAGATACCGGATGCTCTTTTTCGGCTCTTCCATTACGTGATAGCTTACCGAAAGATTGTTGAGCGCCATGATCCTGGTCGGTCCCTTTATACGGTGCCTTTTAACGATACCGTATGCACGCTCGTCGCAAACCAGCGCCGTTTGATAATTGCCCTGGTATGTATAGGCGTGACCGAGCGCAAAATATGATTCCGCGAGCAATTCATGCTCGTTACTGTCTTTAAGCAGCGTGATCGCCTTTATGGAATTGATAAGCACGTTGTGAAGATCCTCAACCTCGCTGTATGCTTGCGCAAGTAAACAATGCGCCGCGCCCATAGCAAGGAAATCTTCGGATTTGCGGCATTCTTTTACGCACTTTTTCAGTTCTCTTATCCGCTTATCAATGTCGTCGGCATAAGTCTTGTTGATCTTTATAACCGCCGCAACTGATCTGCTGTTTTTCATCGTTTCACCCTTTTTGCATTAAAAATTGGCTGCCTGTCTTAAAGCTTTATAAAAGTTTACCTTTTGATTATACACAAACCGTGCGGATATTGCAATCTTTTACTTAAAATAACGTAACTCGTAATAAAAAATGAACAAGTCCAGTAAAAACGGACAATAGAAAAAAGAGACCTCCTATGATACAATGAAAGAAAGTATCATAGGAGGGATTTTTTATGGCAAGAGAGTATCGACATATTGAAGAATTCGAAAAAGAAATATTACGAATGAGA
>JAFZIK010000013.1 GCA_017554405.1 Clostridia bacterium
GAATCTCTCAACCTGTATGAAGAACGCACACAGCCTTACTAAGAGTGCGGCAACAGATACAACCCGTGAGTATTACACCTGTGCTGCTTGCAGCAAAAACTTTGCCGATGCTTACGGTCTTGAAGAGATAACCGATACTTCTGCAACACAGCAGATGGCCGTTCTTACGGCAAACGGCGACGGCAACGAGAATATCTTTACGACGGTTAAGTTAGAAGGATTTTACTCTTGCCAGTGGTATAAGTTTACGTGTAAGGTAAAATGCTACGGTGACGATTATCCGGTGGTATCCACTCTTTACGCTAAATACGACGGCACAAACGCTTGTGAAGCAACAAACACCGGCGACTGCGGAACCGTAGAATCATCCTATGATCCCGATACCGGAATACTTACGGGATACATTATGGGTTATCTGTTCCCGGATCCTGGCAATTCTGATTATTATAACAGAGGAAACAGATATGCATATCTGCGCTATAATCCGAAATCCGGCGCCAATATTGCAATAGTGGTAGGCAACGGCAGATACAACGGTTCTAACGTTGGTAACGGTTTTACAAACGATAATCACACTACCACCTACGCTATAACCGAGCCGTCGCTTGTAAAGGTTGATTGCACAACCTACAGCAACACCACCGGTTTAGCGGAAGCAAAAACCGCAAGTGTTATAAGCGAAAACCTTATAGCTCCGATGACCGATAAAACGATCGATTTTGAAAGTGATTATTCTAATCTCGGTAACGTTTCTAATAACCCGCTTTCCGCTTCTATAGGTAAGTGGCATAAGATAGGTTCCAAAAAAGAAAATATTGATGCTCGGGAAATCCCCGCGGGTGTATTCTCCGGCACGGCGCAAAAGAGAACAATCCGCGCATCAGGACCGAGCAATACCAACAACGTTGTTGTTGCAAGTTACGAAATGTTTATTGATTCAAATACGACCTATCAGTTTGATTTGGATTACAGTGTATTCAGCGGTGCCGAACCGAGAATTTTAGTTCAAACCGCTACAAGCAGCGGCTACGGTAATGACGTTCAGGTCTATGCGAAGGATACGGTAAACGGTAATCACATTACCTATGAATTCACTTCGGGAACACTAAGAAACACCGGCGACGGCAACTTCAGAATTCAGCTCGGTGTCGACAGTGATACCCAGAACAAGCAAACCACGGTTTACTTCTCTAACGCGATGCTTCGCAAGAAGACAGGCAGCACATTAGGCCCGAATCACATTATAAACGGCGATTTCTCCTTTACGCCTGCATCATTTAACGGTGTTTATAATACCTCTATGAGCGATTCCGAGATAGCGGCTACGATTCCTTACTGGTCACCCGGTAATGCGACCGATAGCAATGGCGCAGGCGCTTACACCATAGGCGCTGTCAAGGGCACAAAGAAATATAATAACGTAACGTTGCTTGCCTCTTCCGGATATATTTTCGGCAGTAACGACGCAACCGGCAAATCGGATGTAGCCGTCCGGATGGACGGTCACGCCTCCCACGGCTCACAGCTTCAGTTCTTTGCGGGGCTTAAACCCTCAACGACCTATCGCCTCGTGTTTAATTACAGGGCTAACGGCGATGCGCCCGAGGTCAGCGCGGTATCCACTAAGGATGCCGCCGCGGATCCGACGGTTAATAAGACAAACGACTGGCCGCGTTACGGTAAGTTTGCCGCTCAGTATGATATAACCACCGGCAGTGATTATACCTATTCACCGAACTCAAACGGCAACGGCAATACACGTTTTATATTCAAATTCGGCGGATTCAGCCAGGGCAAATCGCTTTATATCAGCGGTGTAACGCTTTATGAACTTTCGGGCGGAAGTCCGGTGGGCGGCAACATCGTAGGCGAGCTTAACCCGATCCTTGCCGACGGTATTTACGGCGTGGTTCCGAACGTCGGTGATACGTATCCTGTTTTATATAATCAGCAAACTGACGACAGTATGGGCAAATTTGTGGCTGTCGGTTGGTATGGCGTTAACCAGGCAAATGATTACAGCACGGTAAACGGCGCTATTGTAAAGGTTCCTTCCGATTTCTTTGACAGAAATTCTTATGCCACCCGTATTAGCAATCTTAGCAAAGCCATTATAGGAAAACGCGCATACAATCTTATCGACCCCGACTATGACCCGAACGACGACGGCGAAATCAACGTAAAAGACCTTGTTCATATGAAGATCAAGGACCTTAACTACGAAGGCATATTTGACGGCGCTGCTCAGGCAAAAGCCGAGTATATGCTTAAAAACGTAATTGACGTTAAGAACGATTCAAGCGGTTACGTTGCGGGCGGAACGTCCTGGTATGTTTCAGAGTCCGAAGGTAACAACAGTAACACCGGTAAGGATGCCCAACATCCGCTTAAGTGGATATCCACGGCGAACAGCAAAGCTTCAGCCGGTGATACTATCTACTTAAAGCGCGGTGATACCTGGCGTACAACCGATATTACTGCTGATTCTGTAATAGAGCTTAAATCCGGTGTTCACTATGCGGCTTACGGTAGCGGTGAAAAGCCTGTGATTTCAGGCTCGGCTGAAGACTATGCTGATAATTCTTGGTATCAGCTCTCAGGTAACCCGAACATATGGTATACAACATATTATTCGGGTAGTGCTACAACAAAAGCAAACGCCGGTATGATTTACTTTATTGATAATAAGGGTAAAATCACATTCGGCAAGAGCATAGCGAAGCCCAGCGGCGATGAGAGCTATTCGTATTCGTTCTCTGATCTTGACAGTGACCTTGAATTTTTCGCACCGATAAAGATAGGTAGTACTACAGAGAAGGCAGGTAACTCCAGCCTGACATTTGGCCGCATTTATGTATATTCTACAAAGAATCCTACTACAAGATTCTCGACCATTGAGATTGCTACAAACCATCCTCAAGTAGTACTTGCAAACAGCGGAACAAACGGTACGGATAAGATTACAACCATGAATAACATTGCCGTTAAATACGGTGGCTATCACGGAGTTAAGGGTGTTAGTGGCGGAAGAAACGTTATACTTAATAAATGTGAAGTTGCTTACATAGGCGGCGGCAACCAGGGTTATAATCGCCTGGGTAACGGTGTTGAATTCGGTGACGGTTACACAAACGGTCGTGTTTACGATTCTTATATCCACGATTGCTTTGACGCCGGCCTTACCTTCCAGTCCTACAACGATAGTTCTTCCGGCTTTGAATTCAGCTATATACGGTTTGAACGCAATGTAATTGAAAACTGTGCTTACAACATTGAGTTCTTCATGCATAACAGCAATGACCGTATGTGGGATATACGCTTTAATGATAATGTGCTTCGCAATGCCGGTTACGGTCAGTGGGCAGAGCAGGAACGCTGTGACAACAGTTGGCGAGTTTCTAACATCTGCGGCTCAAAGAACAATTATATGAACCTTATCAAAAATGACGGGCGTAATTGTGAAATCAAGAATAATATTTTTGATTGTACCCGCAATGTTCATGTTTCGTGGTATTGGAATTCAAGCGATAGCTCTAACGCAAAGCACGAAAATCTTGATGTTAGCGGCAACACCTATTTCCAGAAGAAAGGTGCACTTGACGATATCGATTCACCGCGTGTTATGAACTACGGAAAAAAATCAACGGGTGATGGTACAAAGACCGGTGGCAACCTGATATATGCTTCTTCGCGTGACGCTTTTGTTACGGCGGTAGCCGCCTTTGACGATGATCCCATGGGCGTATACTGGCTGGACGATAACTATTGATTTAATACCCTTTCCGGTCGCCTTCGGGCGACCGGTCGGCGGGAGCCGAACAGCTTATGTTCGGTTGCCTCCGGCCGAGATATTCGGAATGCAAACGAAAGATTAGGAGAATAAATAATGAAAAAAAGCGTAATAAGACTTTTTTCAATACTATTGGCGGCGGGAATAATGCTTTCGGCGTTTTCTATCGCTTCCTTTGCCGATGAAGGAACGGACGGCACACCCGCGGAAGACGATCCGGGTCTCGTTCTTGATGAATCCGAACTCGGCGATGAAGCCGAAGCCGACGCTTTGCCGCCCGATTCTTCGTATGCTTCGTATATTGCCTCGCTTGAAGGTGTAGGCTACGCCGTATACGATAACGAATTATCGGTTAATAAAACGGTAGGCGATGAGCCGTTGGATATTGATATTAATATCAGTCAGGATGCTTTTTATACCCTCGGTTTTACCTATAAGGCGCTCGGCAGTGAGACTACCGCGCTTGAGTTTTCGGTTTTAGTGGACGGAGAAGTTCCGTTTGACGAAGCGGAAAGACTATCGCTTTCCCGTATTTACCAGAACGATGGCGGCAACCGTGTTGACGGTCTCGGAAACGAGTTCGCCGCAAAGCAGGTCCCTTATAACGGCTTTTATTTCGCGACCGTAAACGATATCACTAAATGGACAAACGATCCCTATTATTTCCATTTTACCGAAGGTTCTCATACCGTTACGATAGTTAAAAAACTCGGCGATTTTGAGATAAAGTCGGTTACCCTCGGCGCCGATGCAAGCGTGGAAAGCTATTCCGATCCGGGCGGATCGAACCTTTACGGCGGCGGTTCTATAATAATCGAGGGCGAATCCGCAACCATCAAAACAAGCTACTGGCTTGGCGGAAAAAGCGATAATTCGACCCCGGTAATAACGCCTAACAATATTTCAAAAAGCGTTGTTAACTATATAGGCGGCGGCAACTGGAAAACCAACGGCGAGACCCTCACCTGGGAGACCCCCGAGATAGAGGAGGGTTATTACAGTTTGGCGTTTATGTATCGCCAGAGCGCGATACTCGGCGCCAAGGTTTACAGAAGTCTAAAAATCGACGGCGTTTCGCCATTTAAGGAGGCGGAATCGGTCGGCTTTACCTATTCATACAAGTGGGAAACGAACGTTTTTGCCGATAAGAACGGCAATTCATATAAAATATATTTCGGCGGCGGCAAGCGCAAGCATACCATATCGCTTACCGTTGTTCCCGGCGAGATATCCGAGGTGCGCGACCTGTTGAAGCAATCGGTCGCAGATCTCAGCGCGCTTTATATCGATATCACGATGATAACCGGTGAAACGGTCGATATTTACCGCGATTACGATCTGTTTGCCCAAATACCCGATATGCGCAAGCGCCTTGCTGATATATACGAAAAGCTCGCAAAGGCGAGCAAGACCCTGCAAGCCACCACCGGCGAGCGCAGCAGCTCATACATATCTATAATAAATAATATGAATCAGGTGCTTGAACTGATGTTCAACAACCGTTATACCGCCCATAGGTATAAGGATACGTATTATTCGCGTTATACCTCGCTTGCATCGGTGCTTTACGAAATGAGCGAGATGCCGCTCGATATAGATAAAATCGCCCTGATAGCCCCGACCGAGAATAAGCCGTTTTACGTTCCCGGCTTCTTTGAAAGGGTCGGATTCACCCTTCAAAGATTTTTTGTTTCCTTTACCCAGGATTATAACAATATATCGCTTGCCAAATCCGGTGTGGATAACATAACGATCTGGGTAAACTGGGGCAGAGATCAGGCGCAGGTGCTAAACTCACTTATTCAGACATCATTTACGCCAAACAGCAATATAGCGGTAAATATCCAGCTCGTTAACGCGTCGGTGGTCCAGGCGGTGCTGTCCGGCAAAGGGCCGGATTGCCTCTTGCAGCATTCACGTTCCGAGCCGGTAAACCTCGCGATGCGCGGAGTGCTGTATGATATGACCGAGTTTGGCGACCTACAGGAGGTGCTCGATCGCTTCGGTGATGACGCGGCGCTGCCGTATTATTACAAAGGCGGTCTTTACGGGTTACCCGATACCCAGTCCTTCTACCTTATGTATTACCGCAAGGATATATTCAGTGAAATGGGACTTAAAGTCCCGGAGACCTGGGCGGATTTTGAAGAGGTAGTCAGGTTGCTTGCAACCAACAACCTTATCGCGTGGCTTCCCAACAACACCGCCACCAGCACCTCCCAGGCAAACGCCGGTATAGGCAGTATCAATATTTTCCCAACGCTTCTTTTGCAGAAGGGAATAGAGATCTATACCGAGGACGGCAGAAGCACCAACCTTTCAAGCGCCGAAGCAACGGCGACCTTCAACGAGTGGACCGATTATTACACCAAGCTTAAAATGCCGAGAACGCTTGATTTCTATAACCGTTTCCGCACCGGCTCCTGCCCGCTCGGTATTTCCACCCATACGATGTATACCACCCTTAAGGTGGCGGCTCCGGAGATCGACGGTCAGTGGGGCGTTGCGCTTGTTCCCGGAACGGTAGTTGAGGATGAAAACGGCAATACGACCGTAAACCACGTGACCTCCGGCGGCGGCACGGCGTGTTCAATACTTAAATCAAGCGGCAATCCGAAAGCCGCGTGGGAGTTCCTTAAATGGTGGACCTCCGCCGAAACGCAAACCGCGTTTTCAAACGAGATCGAATCTATCCTCGGACCTACCGGCCGTGTTTCGCTTTCAAACGTTGAGGCGTTTTCATCGCTCCAGTGGGATTCCGAAATGCGGGATACGATAGTTACCGCGATGAAACAGATAAAAGAGGTCCGCGAATATCCGGGCAGTTATTATGTTTCGCGTTCGGTTTATCAGAGCTTCTGGAACGTTGTTGAAAACAACCGCAATCCGAAGCAGATGCTTCTTAAGTATAGCGAGGAAGCCAACAACGAGATCGAGCGCAAGTGGCGGCAATACGAAAACAGATGATTTGTTATTGGATTTCATATTAACCTCCCTTTAGGCAAGGGAGCTTATACGGAAATAATTATATAAAAGTGGTGAAACAAATGAGCAGCAAAAAAATAGGCAAAAGATCGGGCGTGTTTTCTTCAAGCGAGAATATTGCTTTTCATCTTATAATGCTCCCGTTTATGCTGTTTTTCCTGTTGTTTAACATACTGCCCGTATTGGCGTCAATAGTATTGAGCTTCTTTGATTACGATATGGTATCGAACCCCATATTTATAGGTCTTGAGAATTATTCGAGAATGTTTACCGCCGATGATACCTTTATGAAGGTCCTCGGTAACACGCTCCGTTTTTCGATAATCGCGGGTCCCGGCAGTTTTATTCTCGCATTCCTGCTTGCTTGGATGATAAACGAGTTTTCAAGGACCGTTCGCGTTATTCTTACCTTCATATTCTATGCTCCGGCGCTTGTCGGTAACGCGTATTTTATATGGCAGATATTCTTCTCGGGCGACAGCCTCGGATACCTCAATAACTTTCTTATCAGCTTCGGCTTTATCACCGAGCCGATAAACTGGTTCCAGAACGTGGAATACAATATGACCATACTCCTTATCATCCAGCTTTGGATGAGTATGGGCGTTTCGTTCCTCGCCAACATAGCCGGTCTTCAGAACGTAAGCTCCGAAATGTATGAGGCGGGCGCGATAGACGGTATCAGAACGCGTTGGCACGAGCTTTGGTATATAACCCTTCCTTCAATGAAGACGATACTTTTGTTCGGCGCGGTAATGCAGATACAGTCGGTATTTTCGGTCAGCAGTCTTATGACGACTCTCGTTGGTTACCCGAGCGTTAACAACTCGGTCGATACCCTTGTTTCCTACATATCGGATATAGGCACCGCCAGGTATGAGATGGGTTATGCCGCGGCGCTTTCGGTCATACTGTTCCTTCTGGTGCTTGCATTCAGATTCGGAATAGGCGCGCTTCTTAACCTCGTCGGTAAGAGCGATTCATAGGGGAGGTATTGCTATGAGATCAAAAAAACCGCAATATCGCCGCTATACCCGCTCGACCTTCGGAAATATCGTTTATTTTACGATACTTTTCCTTGCCGGCGCGTTTACGATACTGCCGCTTGTTTACTGCGTTATAACTTCGTTTAAGCCGCTGGATGAGCTGCTTATTTTCCCGCCTCAGTTCTTTGTAAAAAGACCTACGCTTTCAAATTATCTCGAATTGCCCACGTTGCTCGGCAAAATGCAGGTGCCGGTGCTTCGTTACTTCTTTAACAGCATCTTTATTGCCGTAGCCGGAACTTCGCTTCATATAATAGCGGCTTCAATGGCGGCGTTCACCTTTTCAAAATCCAGGATACCCGGCAGAAATATCTACTTTATGATAATTCAGATAATGCTTCTTTATAACAGCGTTACCTTAAGCGTTCCGCAGTATCTTATATTCACAAAACTGCATATGATCGATACATATTGGGTATACATACTGCCCGCGATACCCTCAGCGGTCGGATGCTTCCTTATGAAACAGTTTATGGATGCTTCGGTCCCCGATACCCTTATGGAAGCGGCAAGGATCGACGGCGCGGGCGTTCTCCGTATGTATGCCAAGATAATAATGCCTATCCTAAAACCCGCCTGGATGACGATACTTTTGTTATCCTTCCAGTCGATGTGGACCATTATCCCGAACGGAACGATATTCAGCGAACAGTTAAAGGCGCTGCCGCAGGTAATGAGCACCATAGCTTCGGGCGGTATAGCGCGTTCGGGCAGTGCAATGGCGGTCACCGTGCTTCTTATGATCCCGCCGATCGTAGTTTTCCTTATTACCCAAGGTAACGTTATGGAAACTATGAGCACATCAGGTATTAAAGAATAAGATTCCTTTTTTGAAGGGTTGTGAACTAATTGAAAAGATTGGTGTCGGTATTGACCGTGATTGCCATACTGCTTTCGTTTTCGTTCTGCGTTTCTGCGAACGAACCTACGGATTCGTTCGTTCATGAAGAAACGCCGAGCGGCAGTGTGGTCTCGGTGCCGTCCCGTGAAATGTATAGCGCCACCCGCGTTATAACGGCAAACTCGTTAGGACTTGAAAAATCAATAATGGGTCTTAACGACTTATGCTGCGACACAGAGGGGAACGTATATCTTTTATCCGCCGATAATTCGGAAATTATCGTGCTCAATAAAGATTATTCGTTCAACCGTATAGTCAAGATGAAGGACAGTAACGGCGCAGCGGAAAAGTTTGACCGTGCCGAAGGGATATACGTTGACAGCGAAGGACTTATCTACGTTTGCGATACCATCCGTTCAAGGATACTTATATCCGATGCACAGGGTAATATTGTTGATACGATAGATGAGCCGGAGTCTGATCTTATACCGGACGATTTCTTCTTCCAGCCCTGCAGGATCATCAAGAACAGCAGGGGATATACCTATATTCTCAGCCTCGGTTGCTATTACGGCGCGCTTGCCTATTCGCCCGAAGGCGCCTTCCTCGGCTTCTACGGCGCGAACACGGTCGCGACCTCCGCTCTTGATACGCTGGCGTATCTTTGGAACCGCCTTACGCAGACCGATACAAAAAAGTCCTATACGGTAAAAAAACTTCCGTATTCATTCGTTGACCTCTGCCTTGACAGTAAGGGTTATATGATAACCTGCACCGGTTCTGTTGACGATGAAACAAACGGCACCGGGCAGATAAGGAAGCTTTCTCCGGGTGGCGACGATATACTTTATAAAACGGATTTTGACGGAACTTCGGTTTCGGCTTCAAGTTATAACTTTGTTGAGGAAAAAATCATTAAGCGTTACGGCGTAAACAAGCCGCAGAACGTGATCTCGGTCGACGTTGACAGCGACGGTTTTATATACGCGCTCGACAGTATGCACGGGCTTATCTACGTATACGATGAAGAATGCAATATGATCTGCGGCTTCGGCGGCGGCGCCGACTATATGAAGCGGCTCGGCGTGTTTGATAAGGTCACTTCGCTCAAGATCAACGGAACCGACCTGATAGTTTCCGATAAGGATAACTGTGCTATAACGGTATTTGAGCGCACCGAATACGGCAAGATCATAACAGCAGCGCAGAGCTTATACCTTAAAGGCGAATACGAACAGGCAAAGCCGTTGTGGGAAGAGGTGCTGGCGCTTAACGGCAACAGCCAGCTTGCCTATCGCGGGCTCGCCATGTCCAGCATCAGCGAAAAGAACTATTCCGATGCGTTATACTATGCGAAAATAGGCCTTGAGTATTCCGTTTACGATACCGCCTGGAAGGTCGTTCGCGATAAATATATCGCCGAGAACTTCTGGTGGATATTCAGTTTGTTTGTTCTGGTGACCGGCGGACTTATTGCATTTTTCGTTGTAGCAAAGAAAAAACAGTTGGTTCTCATTAAAAACGAAAAGGTCAAGATCGCGCTTTCATCGCCGATACATCCGTTCAGCGCCTTTAACGACGTAAAGTATAAGGCAAAAGGTTCGGTAATAATAGCGCTTGTTATCTTAGTTCTTTATTATATCTCAAAGGTGCTTGAAGCCACCGCGTCGGGATTTTTGTTCACGAGGATCGATACCACTAAGTATAACACGGTCTATACGCTCTTGGAAACGGCGGGACTTGTGCTTTTGTGGGCGGTATGCAACTGGCTCGTTGCAAGCCTGTTCTCGGGCAACGGCCGGTTCAAGGAAGTCCTTATCGCAACGACCTACTCACTTATACCGATCGTGATTTATACCTTTGTCCGGGTCGTCCTGTCTCATGTGCTTACCCTTTCCGGTCTTGCCATCATGAACGGACTTTACACCGTTGTTCTGATATTCACCTTCTTTATTCTAAGCGTGGCTATCATGACGGCGCATGAATACGATTTCTTTAAATTCTTATCGACCTCACTCGTGACCGTTTTCCTCATGGTGCTTGTGGTATTCGTTATCTTCCTTGTAGGCGTGTTGCTCGGTCAGGTTTGGGAATTCATAGCTTCGGTTTTCCAGGAGATTTTTTACAGGTAACAGCCAGGAGATCTTTTATAGATAAACCTTTGTTGAAAGGATGCTTTTTCAATGACCTTCAGAAGGATATTATGCTTATTTCTGATTCTTGCCATAACCGTATCCTGCCTTGCGGGATGCGGCAACAGCAACGTGCAGTATTACGATGAAAACGCAAAAATACTGTCGGTGGAAAGCGGCATTATTGCTTCAAATCAGATGTTGGAGCTCTCGTGGGATAACGCTCTTAAATGCGTTTTGCTCAAGAATAAGGAGAGCGGAAAGATCTGGTCGAATGTTCCGTATGATGCATATTTAAGGGGCGAAAACTATTCAACTCTCAGTATTGCCGTGCAGGATATGCAGGATTATCAGCGCGATTCCTTTTCAAGTGAGGAACTGGTCGAAAAAAACAGGATCAGCTGCGAGAAAATAAAAGACGGTATCCGCCTTACTTATTATTTTGATCCCGTGAAAATATCCATTCCGGTCGAGTATACCTTAAGGGAGGATTCCTTAAAGGTCGCTATCGACGCTTCAAAGATCGTTGAGGGCGAAGAGGATAAAAGACTGTTTTATGCGGCGCCGGCTTCAAGGTTCTGTTCGGTCATAAAGGACGAAGAGGACGAAAGCAATGCGGATGATACGACCGAAGACACCGCCGAAGAAGCCGAAACAGAGCCGGAAATAAAAGAGCCGCAGGTTAAGAATGATAAAACCTATATTTTCGCGCCTTACGGCACGGGCGCGATCGTAAACACCGGCACTTTGCCGGACGGCAAGCGCAAGATAGAAAAATACGGCAGAAACGTTGCCGCGCTTTCTACCACAAATCCGGTAGATCCTTATGACGACGGCGGACTGCAGGTATTCGGTATAACCGATAACAACGATTCGCTCATGTGCATAGCGGAGGATTGCGCCGGCGCGGTGGGCATACATATTAACGCGGGCGACAGAACGAGCGAATACTCAAGCGCCTATCCCGTTTTCTACTTTGTTGATTTTGATGACGTTAAGGGGCGCGCCGCCAATTCGGGCGATATAAGGCAGCTTTCAGAACGCACGCAGTCCGTGATATCGGTGGGATTCTATCCGCTTTCGGGCGAGGATTCCGATTATAGCGGAATGGCGAAACGCTACAGGAAGTATCTTATCGACAGCGGATACGTAAAAGAAAACGTAAACAGCGTTGATTTCAGTTCGCCCTATGCGGTAACCTTCCTCGGCGGCGTTGAAACCACTACCTCGGTCGCCGGCGTTCCGGTAACCTCGCTTAAAACCATGACCACCTATAAATCCGCACAGACTATGCTTTCGGAAATGGTGGCTTCAATAGGGCAAAAACCGGTAGTTCGTTTGCAGGGATTCGGTGAATCGGGCATAAACGTCGGTCAGATCGCCGGCGGCTACACCTTCCCGTCAAGCCTCGGCAGCGATTCCGACCGCATGGCGCTTCAAAAATACTGCGGCGATAACGGCATTTCGCTTTATACTAATTTCGAACTTGTAAAATTCTCAAAATCCGGATCCGGATTCTCATATTCCTTTGACGTTGCGAAAACGGCAACTCTGCACGTTGCGGAGCAGAACGGCGTTAATCTGCCTTTAAGGGATTATAACGTTAACAGCGTATGCCGGCTCCTTTCAAGGGAAAAGCTTTCATCGGCGGTCGATAAGCTAATATCCTTCGCAAACAAAAAATCGCTTTCTGGTATCGGCGTTTCAAGTCTCGGCGCGATATCGTATTCAGATTACGGTTACGGCGCCAAGTATGCCACCACCTCCGGTATGCAGACCGATACGAGGGATTATATAAAACGCATCGTGGATGCAGGTTATCCGGTAGCGGGCTCGCAGTCGACCTATTTTGCGGCGGGGCTTATGAACGCGGTGTTTGAATCGCCGCTTGAAACCTCCGGAATGTATCAGATCGAAAGTGATATCCCGTTCTATCAGATGGTATTCTCGGGTATCACGCCGCTTTATTCGGCTTCGGTAAACCTCGATTCCAATCCAAAGCGCAAAATTATGCTTGCGGCGGCGAGCGGAACGGGGCTCGGCTTTTCACTTATCGAGGATTTTGAAAAAACATATATGCAAAACAACGTATACGAGTTATACGCCTGCGTTTACGGCAAGAACAAGGATTATATCCGCGATACCGTTAAGAGCTATGCTTCGGTTTACAGCGCGGTTGCCGGTTCGCCTATAAAGAGTTATGAGATCCTTGATGATAAAATTAGTAAGACCACCTTCGAGAACGGAACTGTGGTTTATGCAAACCATTATTCGTCACCGGCGGATTCACCGGTCGGCGAGCTCGAGGGATACGGATTCAAGATAGGGAGTGAAGAATAATGGCGAAAAAAAAGGTCAAGGGCATTGAAGCCCTGCGCAGAAAATACGGTTACACCTTTGTTGCTCACTGGATATTCGGTCTTATAGTGTTCTTCGCGGTCCCGCTTGTTTATTCGGTTATCTATTCCTTTTCAAATAACGAGATGACCGAAAACGGTATTGTTATAAAACTTGTCGGCTTAAAGAACTATACCGATGCGCTCTTTGTTGATCCTTCATATCTCGATAACGTTCGCGATTCGATAGTATCGATGTTTTATTCTTTGCCGATGATAGTAGCGATCAGCTTTATCCTTGCGGTGTTGCTTAATCAGAAATATCGCGGAAGAACGGTAATGCGTATCATCTTCTTCCTGCCGGTAATTATTGAATCCTCGGTCATCGTCCGTTTGCTTTCCGATCCTTCGATAAATTCGCCGATATTCAATTTCAGCACCGATGGGCAGGGCATTATGGATTATGATGCGATACTGGGCAATCTTAGCCTGCCGGTGCAAATAATCGATTTTCTTACCTTCTTCCTTAAAAACGCGGTAAGTCTTACCTGGAGCTGCGGCGTTCAGATTATTCTGTTTTTGGCGGGACTCCAAAGTATACCCGAATCGCTTTATGAGGTTTCGAAAATAGAAGGCGCAAATAAATGGGAAGAGTTCTGGCAGATAACCGTTCCGATGCTCCGTCACGTTTTATCGCTCGTGATCATTTATACGATGATATCAAAATTCACTGCGTCGGATAATACGATCGTTTCAAGCTCTATCGATCTTATGCGCAACAATTATCTAAATGCCGCCTCGGCAATGCTCTGGTTCTATTTCGTTATTGTTCTTGCGGTGGTTGGTTTGGTTTTGTTCTTGTATAACAGATTCTGTCTGCGTAGGTGGGATTAAATCTCGCCAGATTATTCACAGAAAGGAAAACAGTATGTTCTTCTACAAAAAAACGGGTAGCTTGTATAAAAATGCAAAGCTTGCGATTTGTGCGGTTTTGGCAATATGCGTTATGGCGGCTTCGTTTGTTTCGATACCGTTCATTACCTCTGCAAAGGATCCCGATGCGGAAATAGTTGCCGATACCAGGACTGCGGTATTTATAGGCAAGGTGGGCGGCAGCGCCGTTGCCAACGCCTTTATCCCGGTTGATATCGCAAACGGCGCGGGTGACGGTAATCTGTATTCCGGTGAAACGTATTTTAAACTCACCTTCGAATGCAGAATGCTTTCGGGGACCAAGCCGGTAATAGGCATTATGCGCGTGAGCAATACGGATTCCGGTAAAGACTGCACTTACAGCGAGCCGTCCTGGTGCGATAACGCAAAGGACGTTTCGTTAAGCGACGGTATCTGCACGGCTTATTTCAAGGTCGATTTCAAAAACCGATTCAATGAGGGCGGCTTCGGCTGGCGTTCTTTCTATATAACCGTAGGCAACGCCGAGCATGACGGCGGCAGCGTTTCCGAAAGCGATTTTGATGCTTCGTTTATTATGAGCGGCGCTCGCCTTGTTACCTGCGATAAAGAACGTAACGTTACCGATGAAACCAACAGGTTGCCCGAGTTCACACCGGAGAACATCAACTTCGGCGGCACGTATTTTTACCGCTCGAACGGCTGCAGCCAGTGGGATAGCCCTTACGGCGCGTCAGCCATGCAGTGGCACGTTGATTCAAGCCCGGCGGTCGTTCGGGAAATAACCGTTCCCGCCAACTTCAACGTTTCATCCGATTACGAAGCGGCAAACTTTGTAAAGCACGGTGAGACCGATGCCCTGCGCGAGTATTATACGAACGAAAAGTATAGCGGCATTTACTTTGAAATGCTTAAAAACAGCGCGGATAAAGGATTTGCCGTTATAAGCGGCGATCTTAATAAAAAATTCGTGTTTATCGAAGCGAATCATCAGGGCGAAGAGGATAACACCACGATCGACGGCTATAAGCCTACTAAAAACAAGGTTGGCAATATATTCCTGCCGATTACACTCGGTCAGTATGTATTGACCGGCGGCGCAACAACAAACCAGAAGGTCCTCTTAAAGGTCACCTTTAAGGCGACCCGTATCGAGGGTGACGGACCTCCGGTGCTCGGCAGGCTGGTCGGTATGAAAACCACCACCGAGGGCAAGGGTTCCCGCGCTTGGGGACTTTCTACCGTAAACGCCCGCGGTTCCGAATATTACACGAATTATGACCGCTCTGATAACGGCGGCGGCGTGCGCCCGCAATGCACCTACGACCCGGAGACCGGCGAGTTTGTCGGTTGGGTAGGTATGGAGACCGGCAATAACGATCTTGCCACCTGCTGGGGCATTCACGAGGTGCTAACGATAGGTAACGCCGAGCACGTTTATCAGACCGGCACATTTGATTCTACGAGTTTTAACTCTTCTTTTGCCATAAGCAATATCAAGGTAGACCTTTACAGCACTACTATATCCGGCAATAAGATCGATCCTAAGGATCTGATAGCCGAGGATATAGCGCCCGCGCTCACCGCAGATACGGTCGATACCGAGGGCGAATGGTATTATGACCATAAGGATTCGATAAAGGGATCAAATCACGATAAAGACCTTATCCGTGCCTCGCAGAATGCCTGGCATATCGACGGCGAAAAATCGCTCGTATCGATACTCGATATGGCGGATATCGCGGCATATGCACCGAAGTGCTCGGTGCATATAAAGGATGCCGCGGGCGTGATCTCCGCAGGCGTTTCGCTCGAACCTGCAAAGGCATACGGCTTTGTTTTCAAAAACAAGTATGAAAGCGGCGCAAAAGCAAAGCCGTTCGTTGAATTCAATACCTCTTCGGGCGCTGTAAAGCTTGATACAAGCAATTATCTTTCAAACACCGGTGAATTCTATAATTCTTCTATAGTATTTAAAACGCCGGCGGATCTCATAGAAGGCAAGAACGTTCGCCTCGGCGTTGATATAGTATCCGCTGATGTGGACGGCGTCTTCGGCGCTTTCGAGCTTTTCGAGATCGGTGAGGACGGTATGATGATCACCGATAACGATCTGCTCAGAAAGATCTACATCAAGTCGGATACAGTTCTCGAAAAATACACCGGGAACGAGGATATCGGCGTTTGGACCATAGACGGCACGCTGGGAGCCGCCGGCACAACGCTTGATATATTGCTTCGCGAAAACAGTTATTACCTCCTGCCCGGGACCCCCAATATGCTTATGTTTGCCGGAAAAAATACAACGGCTAACGGAGATATTCTGCAGGTCGGCTATGAAAACTGCAAACTCACTCAATCCTTAAGAATAGAAAAAGATAAGAGATACCGTTTTTCGGCAAATATCAAATACGCCTCCACCGGTATGGAAGGTGATAAGCACGGTATTTTGCTTACCTATATCAATAAAGCCGGCTCGGTAAAGACCCTTTCGGATTATACTGATCTTTCGGATAGCGGTAAGTATCTTATGAAATATGAGTTTGATTCGCCTAAATCGCTTCTTGCAAGCGGCAGTAACTTTGAGGTTACGTTAAGCGTCCCCAACGGGCTTGTTTCCGGTTATCTTGCAAACGTCCGGTTTGAAGAGATCGATGCAAGCGGAAACGTTATAAGCGATAACCTTATTGCGGGCGGCAGTTTCCTTGACGGCGACTATACCGGTTGGGAAAAATCGGGATCGTTTTATATCTTTAAGTTCTGCGAGATACCTGAAAACTTCTTCAGCACCGATCCCGCGCACAAGATACACGCTCTTGAATACAGGGACACGGCGGACTATGAACTTTTACAGCAAATGATGTTTGTTAAAGCGGACACCCGCTATGAGCTCAGTTATACCTCGCTTGTTACCGGTAAAACCACAAGCGCCCCTTACGGCGTTGTTTATCAGACGGTTTACAATAAGGATAAAACAGACTCATCGTGGTCATATCTGCAGGATAACGAGCTGAATCCCGCTCTTACCGATTTTCAGGTGAATACCACCAAGACCGTATTAAACGAAAAAGCGCTCAAGGCGGTCCAGGGCGAGGATGATTACGATTCCTCCGAGGTTAAGGATCACGCGATCCGCGTTACAAAGACCTTCAGGACCTCTGAAGATCTCCGTATGAGCAAGGATAACAACCTTTCCATCCGTTTTAATATGATGTCGGGCTCGGCGGGGTATATCTCCGATTATCAGCTTTACGAGCTTGATGAAAACGGCAATCGCATTGGCAATAACCTCATAATCGACGGCGATTTCAGCTCCGGCTTTGAGGTTTTCAGCAAAAACCCGGGCAATAACGCTACCCCGTGGAATCATTCGAACGCCGGGTATATCCGCAATATCGAGATCGAAAACGGATACTTTGAAAACTATTCCGTTCCCGCCGAGGTCATCAGGAGCGACGGTGCCGCCGCAAACGTGACCTACGGCAATCAGCTCTTTGTGGATCCCGCTTCAAGGTATTATCTCAGCGGATACACCGTTAAGACCAATTTTACCGGTGTTACTCCCGAGGTTCTCTACCGTTCGGTTTCAAACGACGGTGATTATAAACTTATACCTATCGATCTTTATTTCAATTCAAGCAGCTATTATTTTGAAACGGGCGACGGGTTCATTATCCCGGATGACGCCGTTATAAACGGCAGCGGTAAAGCCGATATCATAGTAAGAATGAATAACTATGATTACGGCAAGGGCTATTTCAGCAGTATTACGCTAACGAAAGACGGTTCAAACAAGAATCTGTTTGATGACAGCAAGGCGCAGCTCAATCAGTTCAAAAAGATCAAATACGATCAGGAGATCTTTACTCCGTTTGAAGGCGATGAAAAGTTCGAGGATGGCGACTGGTCGGGCGAGAACCCCGAAAAGATAACCACCGGTTCAATCGCCGGTAGGGTATACGACGGCAGCGGGCTTACCGCCTCCGGTATTAAGATCAAACTTATGCCCGGCAATATCACGACCGTGACCGATGCAGGCGGCGTTTACGGTTTCGATAAGCTTACGCCCGGCGATTATTCGGTTTATCTTGTTGAGGCAAGCGGCAACGCGTTATTCTGCTATAGTCTTACGGTCAAAGAAAGCGTTCTGACCTCGATACCCGATATTTATTACACAATAGATACGGATGATGGGGAAGGCGACGTTGACATCGATGATTCAAACACGCCGGCGCCCAAAAACTACGGCGCGATAAAGGGCTACTGTTACGATTCAAGCGGAAAGCTGCTTTCCGGCATTGATATTTACGTAAACAGCAAGGCGCATCACGCCAAGACCGATGCAAAGGGTATGTTTGAGTTTGATAAGGTCCCGCCCGGCGAATATAAGTTATTGACCGTTCTTGAGGACGGTTCCGCCTACGTGTTCAAAACCGTAAAGGTGGAAGCGGGCAAGGGCGTTACCGTAAAGGTAATGATGCCCGATCCCGAGAACAGCGGCTTGCCTTTGTGGGCGATAATCGCCATAATTGCCGGCGGCGCGGTCATAGTTTTAGCAGGTGCGTTTGTAACAGTTCTGTTGATCCTTAAATCCAAGAAAAAGAAAAAGAATAAAAAGACTGTTTAGCAAGCCAAACCCCGAAGAAGTATAATATATAGCTTCTTCGGGGTTTTTAAAAAACTTAATAAATCATATTGACCGTTACTTCTATATGCACTATAATTAAACGGTAAACAGACTTTGACAGCAGGTGTTATTATGAAAAAAATGGTAGGCATTTCAACCTTCTCGCTTCAGGAAAAATACGGCGACAGGCGCGCTCTTGAGATAGTAAAGGAGATCGGCGCGGATTCGGCTGATTTTACGCTGGAATTCGGCGTCAACGATTACCGCAATAAGGATAGCGTATACTCAAAGGGCGATGAAGCCGTAAGGGAATACTACTCCGGCTTAAAAGAGTATGCGGATAAGCTCGGAATAATCATCGGGCAGACCCACGGCAAACTGCCGGGATTCAGAAATATTAAGGCGGAGGATGACGCCCTGGTCGAGAACACAAGACTTGACTGCATAGCGACCGCCGCTCTGGGAGCGCCGGTTTGCGTAGTCCATAACGCCACCTCTATCTTTTTAGGGCCCGATCCCGATCCGGAGCTTATGCATAAACTGAGCTTCGATATGTTCTCTCGCGTGATACCCTATGCCAAAGAAAACGGCATAAAAATAGCAACCGAAACCTTCGGTGACGCGGTCAAGTTCTCGGCGTGCGATTTCTTCGGTAATATCGAAGAGTTTGTAAAGGCTTATGAAGCGGTCAAGGCGGTCGATGAGTTAAAAGATCATTTTACCGTTTGCGTTGATACGGGGCACTCGAACAAAGCCATGCGTTACAATAATCCAAAACCGGCGGACGTTATTCGCCGTATGGGCGGCGAGGTAACGGTGCTTCACCTTAACGATAATGATACCTTTACCGATCAGCATAAGATACCGAAGACCGGAACTATAGACTGGAAAGACGTGTTCGATGCTCTCGATGAGATCGGTTATAACGGTATATATAATATGGAACTTAACTTGCGCCATTTCAGTCCTGATTTTCAGATAGAAACAGCCGAGTTTGCCGTTAAGGTCATGAAGAATATTTTAAAAGAAAGGTATGGCGAATAGCCGTATCTGCGGTGATCAAAAATGTCGGATAGCATTAACAAAAAAGTAGAAAAGCTTATAGCCGGGATGTCGCTGCGCGAGAAAATAGGGCAGCTTAACCAGCCCGAAACGCCTACCGCCGATAATCTTGAAGAGTTCAAGGCGGCGGTGGCAAAGGGCGAGATCGGTTCTATACTGATGTCGGTAGGGGCGACCGCCGGCAACGATGCGCAGGGCGAAATAAGCGTTGATTTTTATAACGAGATCCAGCGCCTTGCCGTTGAAAAAAGCCCGAGCGGCATACCGATACTCTTCGGCAGGGACGTTATCCACGGACACAGGACCGTTTTCCCGATACCCCTTGCAATGGCGGCTTCCTTTGATCCCGAGCTTGTAAGCCAAAGCTACCGCGATACAGCGGTTGAAGCGGCGAACGACGGTATCCACTGGACCTTTACGCCTATGCTCGATCTGTGCCACGATCCGCGCTGGGGCAGGATAATCGAGGGACCGGGCGAGGATCCTTACGTTGGCGTATGTATGGCAAAGGCGATCGTTAAAGGTCTTCAGAATGCCGACCTTTCGGATGAGGAAACTCTGCTTGCCTGCGCAAAGCATTATATCGGCTACGGCGCCAGCGAGGGCGGCAGGGATTATCACCGCGCCGAGATATCGGATTATACGCTTTATAACTACTATCTGCCCGCCTTCAAGGCGGCGGTCGATGCCGGGGCTCTGACCGTTATGTCCTCCTTTAACGATATAAGCGGTCAGCCCATAACCTCAAGCAAAAAGTATCTTACCGATATTTTGCGTGATAAGCTCGGTTTTAAGGGCTTTGTGGTATCTGATTACGATGCCGTTTGCCAGCTTATAAAGCAGGGCGTAGCGGAGAATAACGAGCAATGCGCCGCGGCGGCTGTAAACGCAGGGCTCGATATGGATATGCACGATAAATGCTATATCGATAACCTTGAAAAAGCGGTCAAAAGCGGCGCGGTAAGCGAAGATGTGATCGATGAAGCGGTGCGCCGCATACTTACGGTAAAATTTGCCGCAGGGCTTTTTGATCACCCATACGCCGAGAAAAAGAATATCGACCGCGGCGAGCACCTTGTTCACGCAAGGCAGATGGCGGCGGAGTCCATGGTATTGCTTAAAAACAACGGCGTTTTGCCGCTTGATAAAGCGCAAAAGATCGCTCTTATAGGTCCGTTCGTGCACGAGCGCCGCAGTCTTTTAGGCAGTTGGACTATCGACGGCAAGGCGGAAGAGACCCCGAACCTCGCGGAGCGTATGAAGGAAGCTTCCGGCAACGTATATGTTATTAACACCAACCCGCTTGCATGGGATAGCACAAACAAAAATATCGCCGCGGCGGACGTTGTTGTTCTGGCGCTCGGTGAGAGCTGGACCGCAACCGGCGAATCGCGCGCGGTATCGGATATAACCATTTCCGCCGATCAGAAGGCGCTGATAAGAAAAGCAAAGACCTACGGCAAAAAAACGGTCGGCGTGATTTTCTGCGGCAGACCGATCGCAATGGAGGATATAGCGGAGGACCTGGACGCCGTTTTATATGCCTGGCATTCGGGCAGCGAGGCGGCGGGCGCGGTTACCGATATACTGTTCGGCGCCGTTGCTCCGTCCGGCAGACTGCCGGTAACGCTGCCGAGGAAAGCCACTCATATTCCGCTTTACTATAACGTTACCCCGAGCGGCAGACCGGTCGATTGCTATTACGGCGAAAACCCCGGCAACTGTTATGTTGACAGTATGCCGACCCCTTACTATCCGTTCGGATACGGTATCACCTATACCGAGTTTGAGTATTCCGCGCCCGTTTCGGATAAAAGCAGGATATCGCTTTCAGACCTTAAAGGCGGCGATACCGTTCAGGTCGGCGTTACCGTTAAAAACACCGGCGATGTGGACGCTAAGGAGACCGTTCAGCTCTATATCAGAGACGAGGTCGCCTCTATGATGAGACCTATAAGGGAGCTTAAGGGCTTTAAAAAGGTGCTTATCCCTAAAGGCAAATCCGCAAAGGTCACCTTTGATCTTACCTACGCCGATCTCGGCTTTTATGATGCGGGCGGTGATTACAGGGTGGAAAAAGGAAAGATCGGGGTGTTTATCGGCAAAAACTGCCTGACACAAAACCGGACCGAAATAGAAATAATCTGATTTGAGGGTGTATTATGATTATCTTCAATAACAATGCATTTCATCTCTGCACAAAAAACACAAGCTATATTATGGCGGTTTTCGGGGGCAGACTTTTAAACCTTTATTACGGCAAAAGGATAAGCCGCGTTCCCGATATTGAGCAAATGCTTCCGATAAGCGGCCCTCGCATCTTCTCGTGCCCCGATATAAATGAGGGGGACATATCGGTTTCCACCGATAATCTTACGGTGGAGTATCCCACCTTCGGCAGCGCCGATCTGCGCACCCCCGCCTTCAGCGCGAGGTATGCGGACGGTAGCGAGGTAACAAGGTTTGAATATGCCGGCTATGAGATAACAGAAGGCAAATACCGCCCGGAGGGTTTGCCTTCGGTTTACGCCGAGGAGAACGATACCGTTTCTTCGCTTAAGATAATACTTGAGGATCGCGTCAGCAAAGCGGCAGCCGAGCTTAACTTTTCGGTATTTGAGGATTATGACGCGATAACGCGCAGTGTAAAGATAATAAACAAAAGCGATAAGGCGTTTGATATCGAAAAGGCGTTGAGCCTCTGCTTCGATCTTCGCCGCTCTGATTTTGATATGATAACCTTGAACGGCGCCTGGGCAAGAGAACGTATGCCAGAGCGTATGCCGCTTCGGATAGGCGTTCAGCAGGTGGAGAGTATGCGCGGCATCACCTCGCACCACGAGAACCCGTTTTTCGCGCTTTTAGACCGTAACGCCGACGAAAACTCCGGCGAGGTATACGGCTTTAATCTTATTTATTCCGGTAATTTTGTTGCCGGCGTTCAAAGGGATTCCTATAACGTTGCCCGCGCTTATATCGGCATAAATCCGCAAAACTTCGTTTGGCGGCTCGAGCCGGGCGAAAGTTTTGTTACGCCGGAAGCGGTTTCGGTCTTTTCCGATAGCGGCATCGGCGGTATGTCAAGGATATTCCATAAGCTTTACCGCGAGCGCCTTTGCAGAGGCGTTTACCGCGATATCCGCCGTCCCGTTCTTATCAACAACTGGGAAGCCACCTATTTTGATTTTAACGAAGAAAAAATACTCTCGATAGCCAAAACCGCAAAGCAGGCGGATATCGAGCTTATGGTGCTTGACGACGGCTGGTTCGGCAAGCGCAACGGCGAATCAGGCTCGCTTGGCGACTGGGTCCCCAACACCGATAAGCTTCCGAACGGCATAAAGGGGCTTGCCGAAAAGGTAAACGCGCTCGGTATGAAGTTCGGGCTTTGGATGGAGCCCGAAATGGTCTCGCCCGATAGCGACCTTAACCGCGCGCATCCCGATTGGTGCCTGCATATCGGCGGCAGAACGCCAACACTCGGCAGGAATCAGCTCGTTCTCGATCTTACCCGCAAAGAGGTGAGGGAGTATATCAAATCCACCTTTGACCGTTTGCTTGGCGATGGCTATATCTCCTACATAAAGTGGGATATGAACCGCAGTATGACCGAGGTAGGCTCGGCGGTCGGCGGCGCGGCAGCGCAGGGCAAGGTTTATCATTCATACGTTTTGGGGCTTTATGAGATAATGGAATACCTCGTAAACCGCTATCCCAACGTTTTGTTTGAGGGTTGCTCCGGCGGCGGCGCGAGGTTTGACGGCGGCATACTTCACTATATGCCGCAGATCTGGACAAGCGACGATACCGATGCGGTCGAGCGCCTTTATATCCAGTATGGCACAAGCATTTGTTATCCTTATTCCGCAATGGGAGCCCACGTTTCGGCGGTGCCTAATCATCAGGTTTGGCGCACAACGCCTATGAAGATGCGCGGCGATGTTTCTATTTGCGGTCAGCTTGGATACGAACTTGATCTCGGCAAGCTTGATGAAGCCGATATGAACTGCGTTAAAGAGCAGGTAAAGGCTTATAAGGAACTTAGCGAAGTATTCCATAACGGCGATCTTTACAGATTGCTCGTTCCCGTAGGCAATAACGCGGCTGTAAACGAGTTTATCTCAAACGATAAAAACACCGTGATAGTATGCAGTTATATTATTAAGGGCACGCCCGGCGCACCGCACGATTATATAAAGCTAAAAGGGCTCGAAGCGGGCGCCGATTATGCCGATCAGAGCGGCAGGGCGTTTAGCGGCGATTATCTTATGAACTTCGGCGTTACCGTATCATACACCTCGGATCATAAGAGCGATATAACTGTTTTTAAGAGAATAAAAAAATAGAGAGGTTACCGTTATGATGAAAACGGCACCCGCGGTTTTCGCGGTAGGCAGGGAATATCAGATAATGGTCCCGGTCACCCAGAACAGCCTTTTCTGGGTGGAAACCGGCGGCAAATGCTTTTACGATGAGCAAAACGGGATAATGCGTTCCCTTTGCTCGACTCATAGGGTAAAGGTGCCTATGTCGGTGCTGGACGCGGCAGGGGAGTATACCGTTTGCGAGCGTAAGATAATAGATAGAAAACCGTATTTCCCGGTGATCGAAGACCCGGTGAAAACCACCTTTAAGTTTAAACCCGTTCCCGAAAAGAACGCCCGCGTTTATCATATTGCCGATACGCATAATATGATAGAGGATCCGCTGAAAGCGGCGGCGCTTTTCGGTAAAACCGATCTGCTTATCATGAACGGTGATATACCGGACCATAGCGGCAGTATCGAAAACTACGATACTATTTACAGATTGGCGGATGCGATAACCGGCGGAAGTATACCGATAGTTTTCGCCCGCGGCAATCACGATATGCGCGGCTATTATGCCGAGGCGTTCGCCGAGCACACCCCGAGTCAGAACGGCAACACCTATTATTCGTTCCGCGTCGGCAGTATCTGGGGACTGGTGCTCGATTGCGGCGAGGATAAGGATGACGGTAACGCCGAATACGGCGGCACGGTCAGTTGCCATTGCTTCCGTCAGCGGCAAACCGATTTTATTAAGAAAATAATAAAAAACCGTCAGGATGAGTATAGGGCAAAAGGGGTAGAGCATATTATCATCGTTTGTCATAACCCGTTTACCTATATTCAGGAAGCGCCATTTGATATCGAAAAGGAGATCTACGGCGAGTGGGCAAAGCTCATTAAGGATAATATAAAGCCCGAGCTTATGCTTTGCGGGCATATCCACGAGCTTTTCGTTTCAAAACCGGGCAGCGAGCGCGATCATCTCGGTCAGCCCTGCACCGTCATTTCCGGCTCCGATAAAAAAGAAAACTATCACGCCGGATGCGGTATAGTTTTCTCTTCGCCGCCGGTAGCAAAGTTTTATGATAGCGATGGCATAATAATGCCGGTAGAATTATAAGAAAACAAAAACACGCCCTCCGGATCCCGGAGGGCGTAACGCTTTATCTATGTTGTTTAGTTTTATAACGGCTTATTCTTTTTCGGTGTTGAGTATTTTATAGAATATCGCCGCCGCGATCGCACCGAGCAGGGGAGCCACTATAAACATCCATACCTGCGAGATCGCTTCATACTTGCCGTTATAAACAACGTCGGCAAGGGCGGTCGCAATACTGCGGGCGGGGTTTACCGAAGTTCCGGTAAGCGGAATACCTACAAGGTGAACGAGCGTAAGGGTAAGACCGATAACGAATCCGGCTATTTTACCGGTGCCCGCCTTTTCATCCGTAACGTTAAGAATGGTATAAACGAAGATACAGGTGAGCACGGCTTCAACGATAAGCGTGCCGAGAACGGCGCCGAGGAAAACCGATTCGTTCTCTCCGTAGCCCACAACGTAGTTGCAGGCGTTGCCGCACGGTAATCCGTGGATGGTGATATATGTGTATTTGATAACGCCGAAAATGAGCAAAGCGCCGAGCGCGCCACCTATGAGCTGGCTTATCACGTAAGCGATAAAGTCTTTGGCGCTCATTCTTTTTGTAAGCAGGCAGCCGAGCGAGACCGCGGGGTTTATGTGGCATCCGCTTACCCTACCGATCGAATATGCCATAGCAACGATGGTAAGACCGAACGCCAGCGCCGTTGCCACAAGACTGCCGCCGGTAGCTCCGGCAACACCGCATGCTACAAAAACAAGGGTAAAGGTGCCGATACATTCGGCAAGGCATTTTTTAAACAGTGAATTCATTGTTTCATCCTCCCTAAGATAGAATTGTGATATACTCTTATCACTAAAATAAATTATATCATAAAACCCGCGGATTTGCAATATTGGGTTTTTAGTTAATGAGTTCACCATAATGATACATAAACCATAGAAAGTCAGCCAAAATGATACAGGGGTTTGCAATCTTAATTGATATACCGTAGGGGCGGATATTATCCGCCCGCTTTTTTATGCGGGCGATTGGTAATCGCCCCTACAACGTTATATTAATATATTTCAACGTCCCAATCGCTTAAATACTGGAATAGCCTTGTCAGGTCTTTGTTGTTGGTAGCGCCGTCGCCGTTTATATCGAGCGCCGTTACATCGACCTCAACGTCCCAATCGGAAAGATACTGGAACAAGCGGGCTAGATCCTTGTTGTTAACCTTACCGTCGCCGTTGATATCGCCTGTAATGTGTCCGGTATAAGCAACCTCTTCAGAATTGCCGGTTTTAAGGCGGCAAACCGAGCATAATTCCTCTTTTAACCCCGGTTCATTTTCGGTGGCAAGCTTGGTCGTTTTCCAAAAAAATTTGTGTCCTGTTGCCGGTATTACCTCACCGTCAGATAGTTTTTCGCCACACTTTTTGCAGTATGTATCGCCGGTATAACCATTCTCACAGCAAGTCGCTTCTTTGGCGTTTCTGATTTCAGTTTCACCGTGAGCACATGGCTCTGATAAAAGCCAATCAACAATTGCTATGTTCTCATCTAAATATACCAACGCAGGAACATCAAAGTGCCCCGCTCCGTCAAACACCGTAACCTCTGCATCTCCGCCCGCCTGTTTCAGAGCGGCGACAAAATTGATGGATGAATCAGGCGATACAATCGTGTCTGCCGAACCGACGAACGCACGAACGGGAATGCCTTTCAGTTTGTTTACATTGATTGTCGTATTATTGATGCTTCCCGAGCACGGCGCAATTTTCGAAAACGACGCGGGATAAGCCGCAGCAACGCCCCAGGTGCCTGTGCCTCCCATGCTGTGTCCGGTCAGCGAAATACGACTTGACGAAACGTTGTAGGTGTTGCGGATGTAACGAATCAAAGACATTAAATCGGCGCCTACGTCTGTCCATCCTTTTTTGCTCGAAGGTAACTGCGGTATAATGACATACGCGGGAATATCGCCAAGCGTCCCGTCCTGTAAATATTTCGGGAATCCGTCAATAGAGGTAATGAGATTCAAATCATCACCTTTTCCGCTGCCGCCGTGCAGATATACAATCAACGGCATATCGTCCGTCGGATCGGACGGCGTGTAAAGCCAATACCGAAACGTGCCGAGCGTTTCCGTTTCCATGCTGAGCGCTTGCCAAGAAGAAGCAGTGTTTGCAGCCGCCTTTATCGGATTCTCAGTCTGATCATTTGCACTTGAGGCGAGCGTCGGGATGAAAGGATCCGTTTTTGATCCCGTCGTATCCGTGCTGTTGGCTTGTAAAGAAACAACCTTGGCTGCCATCAAAAAGGTCACAGCTTCTGCTTTCCGGTTCATAGTCTGAACGGTGGCGTTTGCATTTGCCGTCGTATGATCGGACAACTGAACGACTGCCGCACCAACGGCTGAGCGGCTGTTGTTTCTTCCGCATCCCGTCAAAAAGGTTGGAACAAGCAAAAGGACAGACAGAGCCGTTCCTAAAATTCGAATTGCCGTTTTCATATTAGCACTCCTTTTCATATTTTCAGTTCCGGGATAGAGAACTCGCGCTCCGGAACGTAGTAGTACCGTTCATGATCCTTCTTATATGTGATGACCTCGAAGCCGAACTCGGTCAACGCTTCGATGTCTCTATCTATCGTTCTGATACTGACGGGAACGCCTTGTTCTGTGAGCCGTTTGCAAAGCTCTGTTTTCGATAGTGGCTGATCTTCGTCGGTATCCTTTTAGTAACTCGTAGAGTTTCAGCAGCTTGATCTTGTTGCTGTTTTCCGCCATGGTTGCTCCTCCTTCTGTCGGGCATAAAAATACAGATATATTACAACATATAATAGCGAAAAAATCAAGTATCGGACGCGACAAAATTGTCCGTTTCAAACGCCTTTTCACGTGTTTCGGGGTTCAAATCCTTCCAACCCGTATTTTTTTAGCGTTCTTTGCAGAGCAAAGAAACGTAAAAAGCACACCAGCATTTTTGACCGTTTTCGCGTCCTAAAAACAAAAAATCGGGCTTCCGGACGGTCGATCAACCGCCTGAAAGCCCGAAATTGCCTAATTTCGCCTTATTTTTGCCCAAAACGCAAGAAAAAACCCCTTTTGTCGTGGTAGACAAAAGAGGTTTCTTTTATGGCGGAGATGGAGGGATTCGCTACGGCGCGACTGTCGCGCCTACACGCCCACGGGCTTTGCGACCGTCCACCGGAAGGTCGCAATTTTGCTATACCGTTTAATTGTGTTTGTGCGAAGCACACATTTGTCTGACATCTGAAATCTGACATCTGCCATCTGTTTCGCAAAACCGCCCTTTTCGAATCCCTAACGTATACTGAAAAGAGCAAGCCATACCTAAAGGTATAACTTGCTCTTTTTGGCGGAGATGGAGGGATTCGAACCCTCGAACTGTTTGTAGCAGTTACACGATTTCCAATCGTGCGCCCTCGACCGGACTAGGCGACATCTCCGTGCGACCTGTCTATTATAATTTAATTGCCTTGAAAAATCAAGTATTATTTGTTTTGTGTTTCTTATTTCCGTTAATCATTGACTAAATCGGTGTTTAAGGGTATAATCTATAATAACACCTTTGAAAGGATTTATGATGGCAGCGATTTTTGAATTGTTCTTTACCTTTGCCAAAATCGGGCTTTTTACGTTCGGCGGCGGGTATGCGATGATACCTATTATTGAAAACACCTGCGTTGAGAATAAAAAGTGGATAACCGATGAGGAAATGATAAATATGACCGTTATCGCCGAGTCCACGCCCGGTCCTATCGCCATAAACTGTTCCACCTACGTGGGCTTTAAGCAAAAGGGCTTTTTGGGCGCGGTGGCGGCAACGCTCGGCGTTATTCTGCCGTCGTTCTGCATCATATTTCTCATATCGCTGTTTCTCGATAACTTCTTGAGCATTAAATTTATCGCAAGCGCTTTTTGCGGCATTAAATGCGCCGTTGGCATTCTTATCGTTGACGCGGCTGTAAAGATGTTCAAAAAGATGAAAAAGACCGTGTTTTCGGTCCTGCTTACGGCGGCGGCATTCGCGCTGCTTCTTGCCTTTGATATTTTCTCGATCAACATTTCTTCGATCATCCTGCTTATTGCCGCCGCGGTAATAAGCTTTGCGGTCTGCCTTATCACAAAAGCGGGGAGGGCGGACGAAAAATGATTTATCTTGAATTGCTTTTAGGTTTTTTAAAGGTCGGGTTTTTCGCCTTCGGCGGCGCCTATGCCGCGATACCGTTTATACGCGAGGTAGTTCTGGCTTATAACTGGCTAAGCGATGAAATGCTTTCGTATATTATCGCGGTAAGCGAAAGCACGCCCGGTCCTGTTATGGTAAATATGGCGACCTACGTAGGAGCCTCTCAAAAAGGATTGCTCGGCTCAGCTATCGCCACCCTCGCGGTGGTCCTGCCGGCGTTTGTTATAATCCTGCTTGTAATGGTTGTTTTCAGATCGCTTCTTAAAAACCGGTATTTCCGCGCGGTGATAGGCGGTTTGCAGGCGGCAATAATAGGTATTATCGCCGCAACAGGCGTTTATATGATATACAAAAACATTTTTCTGTCCGGCGGCGGCTTTAATACCGATTTTGTGACCCTCGCCTTTACCGCCTGTATCGCCATTATATATTTTCCGGCAAAAAAGCTTCTTAAAAAGAACGTTTCACCGATACTTGTTATATCGGTTTGCGCCGTTGCCGGCGTTTTCGTGTTCGGCTTTTGAACTTGACATTCGCCGGTTATTAAAATATACTGTATCTTACAGATTTGTAACGAGGATTATGGGGTAGAACTATGAACGTGCTTATTAAGCTGCGCAAAAGCGTTATGCTTTTAATAAAGGTTATGATAACGCTTGCCGTGACCGTTACCTTTATGCAGGTATGGGTAAGCTATTATACCGAAGCGCTGTTCAGCAACAGAGGTAACTATGTTGTTGTTCTTTCCTTTGTTTTGCTTTTTGCCACATTTTCTTCGCTTTACGGCGCCTTCAATATCGGCGTTTACCGAATCCATGAGATAATATACAGCTTTCTGCTTTCTGTTGTTTTCACAAATCTTATAATGTTTCTTGAATTAAGCCTTATAGCGCGCAGGCTCATATCGGTTCCGCCCCTTCTTCTCGGTGTTTTCTTCCAGGTGCTCGTGGCGGCTGTTTGCGCCGTTTGCGCAAACGTTATCTACTTTAAGCTTCACGCGGCGCGCAAGGTGGTTGCGGTTTTCAGCGATGATATCTACGGCTTTGAGCTTATAAAAAAGATGAGCCGCCTTTCGGAAAGATTCAAGATCGAATGCGGGCTCAACGCCGAACGCACAAGCTTTGAACAGATAAAGCATCAGATAGATAAATACGAAGCGGTGGTCATCTGCGGTATCGATAAAAACCTGCAAAAGCAGATATTATCTTATTGTTATACCAACGGCAAGCGCACCTACCTGTTGCCGGATACCACCGATATAATCATAAATAACAGTTATAATATCCAGATAAGCGATACGCCGGTGCTCGTTAGCCGCAACCGCGGTCTTACGCTCGAACAACTCGCCGTTAAAAGACTTTTGGACGTCATTATATCCGCGCTCGGCATTGTTATCACCTTGCCGATAACCCTTATTTGCGCGATAGCCATAAAGCTTGACGACGGCGGTCCGGTATTCTTCCGCCAGAACCGCATTACCAAAAACGGCAGGATATTCAATATCCTTAAATTCCGATCCATGCGCACCGATGCCGAGGCAATGGGCGCCATGAAGGCGGTAAACGACGATAAGCGTATTACCCGCGTTGGCAGGGTGATCCGCGCCTGCAGGGTGGACGAACTGCCCCAGCTTGTAAACGTTCTGCTCGGCGATATGTCGATAGTAGGACCGCGCCCAGAGCGTATAGAAAACGTTTTTGAATACTCGAATAAATATCCCGAGTTCGAGTTAAGGCATAAGGTCAAGGCGGGGCTTACGGGTCTTGCCCAGCTTTACGGGAAATATAATACAAGTCCTGAGGACAAGCTCCATATGGACCTGACTTATATTGAAAATTATTCTTTGCCGCTTGATATAAAGCTTGTGATCCTCACCTTTAAGGTGCTTTTTATGAAGGAGAGCACCGAGGGCTTTGATAACAGCGTTAACGTTAAAGCGGGCAAAAGTGCTTCGGAGGGGAATAGTAATGAAAACTGATGCAACGTTAGTGGTTATGGCTGCCGGGATGGGCAGCCGCTTCGGCGGTCTTAAACAGCTTGAACCCATAGGTCCGGGCGGTGAGGCGCTGCTTGATTTTTCGGTTTATGATGCGGTCGCCGCCGGTTTTAACAAGGTGGTATTTATTATCAAGCACGCCATTGAGGATGATTTTAAACGTATAGTCGGCTCCCGCATAGAAAAAAATGTTGACGTAGACTATGTTTTCCAGGAAACCGATAAACTGCCATCGGGTTACGTTTGTCCGGCTGACCGTTCAAAGCCCTGGGGCACCGGTCACGCTATATGGTGCTGTAAGGATACCGTTAAAACTCCCTTTGCCGTTATAAACGCAGATGATTATTACGGCAAGAGCGCCTTTAAGCAGATATACGATCACCTTTGCGAACAAAAGGGCGATTATTGCATGGTCGGTTTCCGCCTTAAAAACACCCTAACCGAAAACGGCTCTGTTTCCCGCGGGGTATGCAATACCGAAAACGGCAAGCTCGTATCGGTTACCGAGCGCACCGAAATAATTGATTGCAGATATAAGGATGAAAACGGTGAATGGATAGCCCTGCCGGAGGATACCGTTGTATCGATGAATATGTGGGGATTCACTCCCGATGTGTTCAGCTATGCCGAGCGCGATCTTATAAGCTTCCTTGATGAAAAGATAAACGTTCCTAAGGCGGAATTCTATCTGCCCGGTATAGTATCGGGCGTTATAGGAAACGGCGAAAAAGAGGTCAGCGTTTTAGTTGCTGAGGATAAATGGTATGGCGTTACATACAAAGAGGATAAGGCGCAGGTCGTAGCCGCTCTGGCGGAGAAGATCGAAAAAGGCGAATATCCGTTTTAAAATTGCATATGTTTTTAGGCGTCGCAGTATAGCGGCGCCTCATTTTTTATCTCGCTTTTGCATATACTTTCTTGTAAAAAAAATGAAAGGTGAGATAAAAATGAAAGAATACTATCCCGAAGGTATACTTATAAACACTCAGGAAAACAGCCGTTATATCCAAAGCCTTACCTCGCTTTGCTCGGCGGCGGCGCAGGGAATGATACTTGAAGCACCGGCTGTCTTATGCGATAGGTCGCATGATATTACCGTTGAACTCGGCTGTATGAAAGGCGTGATAAAGAGGGAAGAGGGCGCCATCGGCATTGCCGAAGGGACTATCCGCGATATCGCGCTTATATCAAGGGTGGGCAAGCCGGTTTGTTTCAAGGTGCAAAGCATAAAAGAGGATGAAAACGGCGACCCTTACGCGCTTCTTTCAAGAAGGGCGGCGCAGGAGGAGTGCCGCGAATGGATATTTGAGAATATGGTCCCGGGCGATATTATCGATGCGCGCGTTACCCACCTTGAGCCCTTCGGGGCGTTTTGCGATATCGGGTGCGGCAATATAGCGCTTTTGCCGATCGATTCTATATCGGTCTCGCGGATATCACACCCGAGGGACCGGTTTTCGGTCGGTGAATCAATAAAGGCGATAATAAAAAGCATAGATAAAGGCGGCAGGATAACGTTATCGCATAAAGAACTTCTCGGCACCTGGGAAGAAAACGCGCAGAGCTTTTTGCAGGGGCAAACGGTAAGCGGTATAGTAAGGAGCGTTGAGGATTACGGCGTTTTCGTTGAGCTTGCGCCAAACCTTGCCGGGCTTGCCGAAACGGGTCCCGCCGTGCAGCCCGGCGACGGGGTCTGCGTTTACATAAAAAGCATAATCCCGGAGAAAATGAAAATAAAGCTCATAATAATAGATAAACTCGAAGCACCGCCTAAAAACCCAACGCGATACTATTGTAACGGGGAGCATATTGAGATTTTCAATTATTCTCCGGCGGCGGCAAGCAAGCAATTATCGGTTGTTTTCTAAAACGCCGATTGATTTCGGAAAAGATTTGATGTATAATGCCTTCGAAGGTGATATTATGTCAGAAAGTAATTGCAGCGGAAACTGCGCAACCTGCAGCAGCAACTGCAAAGATCGTAAACAGGAAGATTTTTTTGAGCCGACCGGCGAGTTTAATATTATAAAACACGTTGTTGCCGTTGTAAGCGGCAAGGGCGGCGTAGGCAAATCGGCGGTGACCGCCATGCTTGCCGTGCTGCTAAGCCGCAAGGGCTATAAGGTTGGTATACTCGATGCCGATATAACCGGTCCTTCAATACCCAAGGCATTCGGTATTACCGCTCCGGCTATGCAGAATGAAATGGGGATAATCCCGGCCCAAACCGAAAACGGCATAAAAATAATATCGGTAAATATGATGCTTAAGGAACACGATCAGCCGGTGGTATGGCGCGGTCCGGTCATTGCCGGGCTTGTTAAACAGTTCTGGCAACAGGTGGTCTGGGGCGAACTTGATTATCTGCTTATCGACTGCCCTCCCGGAACGGGCGACGTTCCGCTTACCGTTTTTCAAACCATCCGGCTTGACGGTGCCGTTGTTGTTACCACCCCGCAGGACCTTGTTTCGCTTATCGTTAAAAAGGCGCTCAATATGGCAAAGCTTATGAATATAAACGTTCTCGGCGTAGTTGAGAATATGAGTTACGTGGTTTGCCCGGATTGCGGTAAAAAGTTCAGCGTTTTCGGTGAAAGCGGCGATAAATACAGCGAGCTTGGCATAAAGCTTCTCGGCAGTATGCCGATCGATCCGAACCTTGCCGCCATGATAGACTGCGGCGCGGTGGAACGCATAAGCGGCGATTTTCTTAATGCGGCGGTAAGCGAGATAGAAAAGCTATGAGGATGCGCCGTAAAAAGCATCTGCCCGAGCGGCTCGGCGCGGTAGACGATATACTGTTTATCAGCGAGCACGAGGACCGCAATTTCAATACGGCAATTCAGGCAAAAGAGTATTTCGACCTTGAAAAATGGTTCGGCAACCGCAACCCGGTGTATCTTGAAATAGGGTGCGGTAAAGGCGCGTTCGCCGCGGAATTTGCAAGGCGCAATCCCGAGGTTAACCTTTTGGCTGTCGAAAAGGATGCAAACGTTATAGTTGCCGCCTGCGAATTGTGCAAGGCGGAGAATATACCTAATCTGAAATTTATAAAATGCTCGGCTGAATACATCGAAAAGTATATTGAACCGCAAAGCATAGCGGGCATATTTTTAAATTTTTCCTGCCCGTTTCCAAAGAACAAATATGCTTCCCATCGGCTTACCTCCGCCCGCTTTCTTGAAATATACAAGCGCATTCTGGCTCCCGGGGCGCGCATAGCGCAAAAGACCGATAATATGCACTTTTTTGAATTCTCGATCGAACAGTTGAGCAAGGCGGGCTTTGTTATTGAAAACGTAAGTCTCGATCTGCATAACAGCGATTTTGAAGGCAATATAGTAACGGAATACGAAAGCCGTTTTATTGCCGAGGATCTGCCGATCTACCGGCTTGAAGCTCATCTTTAATTAAATATCAGCACGGATGCCGCATTAAAAGATTTACGGCATCCGTGCTTTTTTGCCCCTAATCGAAGGCGGGGGCACTGTTTGTTATTTAATTTGCAAGTATATCAAGGGGCGAAACGGCAATTCCGCTTTGATAAACTTCAATGTGAACGTGCGGCTGATCGTTTGCCTCGCTCGGCACCGTTCCGCAGGTCCCTATCACCTCGCCGCATTTAACCGCGGCGCCTTCGGTAACGTTAAGGCTTTCAAGCCCGCAATACTTTACCGTGATATCGCCGCCGTAGTCTACCGTTACGGTCCTGCCTAAAGTGGCGCTTTCATTTACCGATATAACGGTTCCGTCCGATACGCTTTTGATATCCGTTCCCGTGCCACAAAGGATATCTATTCCCGTGTGGATACGCATATCGTTATATGTGGCGGAATACTGAAGCGCGGTATCGCTGAATCCTTTCAAAATATCGCCCTTTACCGGGAAAATAAAGCTTCTTTTTGCTTCCGGTGCTTCCGGTTCTTCGGCGGTCTCATAGGGTATCTCGGTTTCGTTTTTGTTCGTGCTTGAACTCGGCTCGGGTATATCGGTATCAGTCTGAGGCTGAACGTCAACTTTACCTTGTTCGCTGTTACTATTATATGCGCCGTTATCGTTCCGGTATGACTGATCGTCGTTCTGCCTGTTGTTCATTTTTGCCCTCATACCGGATATCGCAAAATACGAGATCGCGCCTATTGCCAAAAGGCATAAAACGATTATCGTTATAAAACCGGTCTTGGTTATCTCGCCGGGTGTTTTGCCTTCTTCGTAATCCATGGTTATCACCTTCCTTTGATTTATCGTGCGGTATTTTTGCGCACATTATTTATTCTCTGCCTCGCTTACAAACATATTCTTGGAAAATGTTAAAAATATATTCACAAAAAATCAAAAATTTTCTAAAAATTACGGTGTATGATATTAACGTAACAAAGAAAGCCGCACTTATTTGTTACCCGCGATGCACTCGCGGTTATCTCCTCAAACCCCTTAAATACGAAGAATGGCTGTGCGTTGGCACAGCCATTCTTCGTATTTGTTATCGGTAAACTGTTCAGATGTGTAATTATTAAAGGTGTATGGGTTTTCCGCAAAAAGAAAATCGGGCGGATGCCCGATAGTTATAATGATATACGGCTTCGCCGCATGATATATTTGCGTGCCGCAAATATGATATACCGTGTCGATGCACGGCATGATATAATATCCGTTCCTTCATGCGCCGCAGGCGTATATCATATGCGAAGCATATATCATACCCGCAGGGTATATCACCCGTTCCAACAAGGAACGGATATCATTGAAAGAAACCTGATTTGGTAGACAAATCAGGTTTCTTTCATGGTGGAGACAGAGGGACTTGAACCCGCGACCTCACGGATGTGAACCGTGCGCTCTAACCAGCTGAGCTATGCCTCCGGATATTTGATATTTTATCACATTTTTTTATTTTTGCAACAAAAATTTTCAAACTATACAGTGCATAATACTGTCACTGAAACAATTTTAACAAAAACACGCTTTTCCTCGTAAAATAACTTGACATCTGTTAAAAAATGACATAATATTTAATTGTGGTAAAACACAGAAATTTTAAGGAGTTGTTTTTTTATGTCATTTTGCACTAAATGCGGCGCCCAGGTTGCCGATGGCACAAAGTTTTGCCCTTCCTGCGGTTCTCCGTTAGCTGCTAACGGTCAGGGCGGAGCGGTTCCTCCGCAGCAGAATTACGCCCAGCAGGGTTACAATCCCGCCTACGGTCAGCCGAATCCTGCTTACAGTCAGCCGAATCCCGTTTACGGCGCACCCACCGGAATAAGCTTTGGTCAAAGGAACCTTGCCGTTGCCATTATACTTTCTATCGTTACTTGCGGAATATACGGCATTTACTGGATGATCAAAATGGTCGATGAGCTTAACGAGGCATCGGGTGATTCCAACGCCGCCTCGGGCGTTACCGTATTCCTGCTTTCACTTGTTACCTGCGGAATATACACGCTTATCTGGCTTTACATGGCCGGCGGTCGTATCAATACCGCAAAAGCAAAGCGCGGTATGCCGACCGATCCAAACACAGGTATCATTTACCTCGTTCTTGCCATATTCGGTCTTTCTATCGTTTCTTATGCATTGCTTCAGATCGAACTTAACAAGATCGCCGCGTATCACGGTGCTCCCGCGGCATAATGGCTCAGCGCTTTAAAAAAGTTGCGCTTGGATTTCTCATACTTATTGCGGTCGGCATAATATATGCGCTTTTTGTGATCGTTACGCAAAAATCCATACCTTGCGTTTTTAATCTGATCACAGGCTTAAAGTGTCCCGGTTGCGGAGTTACGCGTATGTGCGTTTCGATCATTAAACTGGATTTTTATGCCGCCTTTCGGGCAAATCCGGCAATTTTTTGCCTGCTTCCGCTTATGGCGCTTACCGCCGGTAGGATGATATACGTTTACGTAAAGTATAACCGCCGGCGTGAAAGGCTTACGCAGATATCAATGTATTTTATGGTGGCTGTGCTGGTCGTATTCGGCGTATTGCGGAATATTATTTAAAAGAGTTAAAACGGGATGTCCTTTTCGGATATCCCGTTTTAATGTTATTAAAACTTTAAACGCGCTTTGTTCTTATCGAAAACAAGTCAAAAAAAGCGCCAAGTATTCGAAAAAGATTGTTGGGGTTGCAACAGTTTTTGTATTGCAATTGAATATAATATATGGTATAATTACCCGGTAAAATAATGTGAGGTGTGGGTCAGTTATGAAAACTATAGATTTGCAGAAATACGGCATTTCCGGCACTACCGAAATTGTCCGCAATCCTTCCTTTGAAGAACTCTTTGCCGAGGAAACTAAACCCGGTCTTGAAGGTTACGAAAAGGGTCAGGTAAGCGAGCTTGGCGCGGTAAACGTTATGACCGGTATTTACACCGGGCGTTCACCCAAGGATAAATTCATCGTTATGGATGAAAACTCGCGCGATACCGTTTGGTGGACTACCGATGAATATAAGAACGATAACCATATCGCAACCGAAGCCACCTGGGCGGCGGTAAAGGATATCGCAACAAAGGAGTTATCCAACAAGCGGCTGTTTGTTGTTGACGCCTTCTGCGGCGCAAACAAGGATACCCGCATGGCGATCCGCTTTATAATGGAGGTCGCCTGGCAGGCTCACTTCATCAAGAATATGTTTATAATTCCTACCGATGAAGAACTCGAAAACTTCGAGCCGGATTTTGTTGTTTACAACGCTTCAAAGGCAAAGGTCGAAAACTATAAGGAGTTGGGCCTTAATTCCGAAACCGCGGTAGTGTTCAATATCACGAGCCGCGAGCAGGTGATAATCAACACCTGGTATGGCGGCGAAATGAAAAAAGGTATGTTCTCTATGATGAACTATTACCTGCCGCTTAAGGGTATCGCCGCTATGCACTGCTCGGCTAACACCGATTTAAACGGCAAAAACACCGCGATTTTCTTCGGCCTTTCGGGAACCGGCAAAACCACCCTTTCGACCGATCCGAAGCGCCTTCTCATAGGCGACGACGAGCACGGCTGGGACGATAACGGCGTATTCAATTTCGAGGGCGGCTGCTACGCCAAGGTAATAAACCTCGATAAGGATGCCGAGCCGGATATCTATAACGCAATAAAGCGCAACGCGCTTCTTGAAAACGTAACGCTCGATAAAAACGGCAAGATCGATTTCAATGATAAAAGCGTTACCGAGAACACCCGCGTTTCCTATCCGATAACCCATATTAAAAACATCGTTCGCCCGATATCGGCGGCGCCTGCGGCAAATAACGTTATATTCCTTTCCGCAGATGCGTTCGGCGTTCTGCCGCCGGTTTCGATCTTAACTCCCGAGCAAACCCAGTATTACTTCCTTTCGGGCTTTACCGCAAAGCTCGCCGGCACCGAGCGCGGCATAGTGGAGCCCACTCCTACTTTCTCGGCTTGCTTCGGCCAGGCGTTTCTGGAGCTTCACCCCACCAAGTATGCCGAAGAGCTCGTTAAGCGTATGCAAAAGAGCGGCGCCAAGGCGTATCTTGTAAACACCGGTTGGAACGGCACCGGCAAGCGCATATCCATTAAGGATACCCGCGGTATCATAGACGCCATCTTAAACGGCGATATCTTAAAGGCGCCCACAAAGAAAATGCCGATATTCGGTATCGAGGTGCCAACCGAGCTTCCCGGCGTTGATACCGGTATACTCGACCCGCGCGATACCTACGCCGATCCCGCCGTTTGGGAAGAGAAGGCAAAGGACCTTGCCGGCAGGTTTATAAAGAACTTCAAGAAATACGAGGGCAACGAAGCCGGCAAAGCGCTGGTTTCCGCCGGTCCGCAGTTGTAAATAATATCCCGGTGGGAGGTGTTATAAACATCTCCCACTTTACTTTTATAATGTTATAGTATAAAATGTTTTTAAAAGGGCGGTGATACTTTGAAAAATGTTGTGATTATCGGCGGCGGCGCGGCTGGTCTTATGGCTGCGGTGGCGACTGGAGAAAGCGGCGCAAAGGTCACCGTTATTGAAAAAAACGCTCGCCCGGCGCGCAAGGTGATGATAACCGGCAAGGGTCGCTGCAACGTTACAAACAACTGCGATGTGGCTACCCTCATTAAGAACACCGCCCGAAACGGAAGATTTTTATACTCCGCGTTTTCCGCTTTTGATCCCGCCGATACGATGCGCTTTTTTGAAAACAGGGGAGTGCCGCTTAAAACCGAGCGCGGCAACCGCGTTTTTCCGGTATCGGATAAGGCGGTCGATATTGTGGACGCCCTTGTTGCCGCGGCGCAAAAGAGCGCCGGGATAATAACCGGCACCGCAAAGGAGATCATTTGTGAAAACGGGTCCGTATCGGGCGTAAAGCTCGACTCCGGCGCCATTTTGCCCGCGGACGCCGTGATACTTGCTACCGGCGGCAAATCATATCCCGCCACCGGCTCTACGGGTGATGGATATATTATGGCGGCGGCGCTCGGTCACACCGTTAAAGAACCCGCGCCCTCGCTTGTGGGGCTTGATATAAGAGAGGGCTTTTGCACCCGCCTTGCGGGTCTTACCCTTAAAAACGTTACCCTTTCTCTCTTTAAAGAGGGCGTAAAAAAACCGGTATACCGCGAGCTTGGAGAAATGCTTTTTACCCATACCGGTATATCAGGACCCCTGACCCTTTCGGCTTCGGCGCATATAAATGGGGCGCCCGGCGGATACTTCGCCGAGATAGATTTAAAACCGGCGCTCGATAACGCTACGCTCGACGCCCGCATTTTGCGCGATTTTGCTGAGAGCCCAAACCGCGATATAATAAACGCGCTCGATAAACTGTTGCCTAAAAGCATTATACCGGTTATAATAAGCAATGCCGGCGTGGATATGCGAACAAAGGTTAATCAGTTAAGTAAGAGCGACCGTGAAAAGCTGGTTGGCGCAGTAAAGCATATGCGGGTAAGCATAGCCGATTTAGGTCCTTTAGAGGAAGCCGTTATCACCCGGGGTGGTATAGACGTTAAGGAGATCGATCCCGGCAGTATGCGCTCAAAGCTAATCGGCGGGCTCTACTTCGCGGGAGAGATAATAGACGTTGACGCCTACACGGGCGGCTTTAACCTTCAGATCGCCTTTTCGACCGGTCATCTTGCCGGTAAAAGCGCGGCGGAAAAAATATGAAAGAGGAAATAATATGATATCTATCGCACTTGACGGTCCCGCCGGGGCGGGAAAAAGCACGCTGGCAAAAGCGGCGGCAAAAAAACTCGGTTTCATTTACGTTGATACCGGCGCGCTTTATCGCGCCGTGGGGCTTAAATTCAGCCGATTGGGATATAATACCGAACTTAACTGTGAAATTGAGCCGATACTTGAAAACACGGCGGTGGATATTCGTTTTATCGGTGAGGAACAGCACGTGTTTTTGGACGGGGAGGACGTAAACGCCCTTATCCGCACGCCCGAGATATCCATGATGGCTTCGGCGGTGAGCGCCAGGCCACCGGTAAGGGCGTTTCTGCTTGAGCTTCAAAGAAAGCTCGCCCGCGAGAATAACGTTATTATGGACGGCAGGGACATAGGCACCGTGGTTCTGCCGGACGCAACTCTTAAGCTTTTCGTTACGGCAGCGCCGGAGACCCGCGCTGACCGCCGGTATAAGGAACTGCTCGAAAAGGGTGCCGATGTAAAATACGATGATATCCTTTCCGATATAAAAACAAGGGATTATAACGATACCCACCGTGAAATCGCCCCGCTCAAGGTGGCGGAAGGCGGTATTGTGTTCGATACCGACGAGCTTGATTTTAACGCGGCTTTGGCGGCGCTTATGGAAATAATAAATAAAGAGGTTAAAAAGTGAAGATAACTCTTGCGAAAACGGCGGGCTTTTGCTTCGGCGTTGACCGTGCCGTGCAAATGGTATACGATCTGCTTGATTCCGGCAAAAAGGTTTGCACGTTAGGACCTATAATCCATAACTCTCAAATGGTAGCCGAGCTTGCCTCGCGCGGGGTCAGGATAGTTGATGAACCGGAGCAGGTAAGCGCGGATGAAGTTCTTGTTATCCGTTCCCACGGGGTGGGCAGGGACGTTTACAGCCGCGCAAACGCCGCGGGTATCGAGGTTGCCGACGCCACCTGTCCCTTCGTTTCAAAGATCCATAAGATCGTTTCGGAGAACTCCGAAAAAGGCGACGTGATACTGGTCGCCGGCGACGCAGAGCACCAGGAGGTCAAGGGCATAACCGGGCATATTTCCGGCGAATACTATGTTTTTTCCTCACCGGAAGAACTTGAAGAACTTGTGCAGAATCATCCGGAAATCGCCCAAAAACCGGTTTCGGCGGTCACTCAGACCACTTTTAACGCCGAAAAATGGAAAAAATCTCAAAATTTTTTAAAAAAAGTGTATACAAACGTGAAAATATTTGATACAATATGCAGTGCAACGGCTGATCGCCAAAGCGAGGCGAAGTTGCTTGCCGCCGCTAATGATGCCATGATAGTCATCGGCGGGCGGCACAGCTCCAACACGGGCAAGCTTTTTGAGGTTTGCGCCGCTTTGTGCGAAAAGACCTGCGCTGTTGAAACGGCGGCGGAGTTAAAACCGGAATTCTTCGCGGGCGTTTCCACCGTGGGCGTTGTGGCGGGTGCATCTACACCTGCCGGTATAATAAAGGAGGTTATTAAAACCATGTCGGAAATTTTACAACCGGTTGATGAACAGGTAACGGAGGAAACCGCTGTTCAAAAAAGCTTTGAGGAAATGACGGATGAGGAAGCGTTTGAGGCATCGCTTAGTTCTCTTACCGGCGATCAGAAGGTGGTTGGCACCGTTGTTGCGGTGAATCCTTCTGAAATTACAGTTGATATCGGTAGAGGAGTTACTGGCTATATCACCAAGGACGAGTATTCTTCTGATGCCAATGCGGATCTTGTAAGTGAGGTCAAGGTTGATGATAAGCTCAATCTTATCATTATGAAGATTAACGACCAGGAAGGAACCGCTATGCTCTCGAAGCGTCGCTATGATGCTATCGCCGGTTGGGATAAAGTGGTTTCGGCCAAAGAGTCGGGCGAGGTTCTTCACGGAACCGTAAGCGACGTTGTAAAGGGCGGCGTTACGGTTTACTGCAACAACGTTCGCGTTTTCATTCCCGCCTCGCAGGCAACTGCCTCAAAAAATGATTCTCTTGATGAACTCAAGGGCAAAGAAGTTGATTTCAGAATAATCGAGGTCGAGCGCGGCCGCGGCCGCAGCCGCAGAGCGATCGGCTCGATAAGAAGCGTTCTTCGCGAAGCACGCCGCGAAGCGCAGGATAAGATATGGAACAGTATCGCTGTAGGCGATAGGTTCACCGGCGTTGTCAAGTCGCTTACCGGCTACGGCGCGTTCGTCGATATCGGCGGGGTGGACGGTATGGTCCATATCTCCGAGCTTTCCTGGATGCGCATAAAGAACCCGGCTGAGGTAGTATCGGTCGGCGATACCATTGAGGTATACGTCAAGGCGCTTGATGCGGAGAAGAAAAAGATATCTCTCGGCTATAAAAAGGCGGAGGATAACCCCTGGTCGATATTCCAGGGCAAATACAGCGTTAACGACGTTGTTACTGTAACGATAGTAAGCATGACCGCTTACGGCGCGTTTGCACGCATTATACCGGGCGTTGACGGTCTTATCCACATTTCGCAGATATCCAATAAGCGCATTGCCAAACCGCAGGACGAGCTTAAGATCGGTCAGGAGGTAGAAGCGAAGATCACCGCTATCGATCTCGAGAAGAAGAGAGTAAGCCTTTCGATCCGTGCGCTTCTCCCCGAAGAGGAAACAGCCGAAGAAGCGCCCGCGGAAGTAACCGAAGCTCCCGCAGAGCCGGAAGCAGTTGAAGCTCCCGCAGAGCCGGAGATAGTTGAAACTCCTGCTGAACCGGAAGTTGCTCAAACTCCTGCCGAACCGGAAGTTGTTCAAGCTCCCGCTGAGTCGGAAGTTGCTGAAACTCCCGCTGAGTCGGAAGCGGTCGAAGCTCCCGCCGAGCAGGAGGTCGCCGAAGAAGCGCCTGCCGAAGCTCAGGCGGAGGATGCCGCGGAATAATCGGAAATTAAAACTTTAAGGGCTGTGCAGAATATGTGCAGCCCTTTTATACGGAGGTATTTTCATGCCGGAAAACAGGTATGATATAGTTATTATAGGCGGCGGAATAGGCGGCCTTATGAGCGCTTATCGCCTGCAAAAGCGCGATCCCGGTCTTAAGATCGCCATAACCGAAGCGGGTAACGTTCTTGAAAAGCGGGTTTGCCCCGCCGGTAAGAACAGCACCTGCGCACACTGTAAAATTTGCAATATAACAAACGGCTTTGCCGGAGCCGGCGCGTTTTCGGACGGAAAGTTCAACCTTGGCACCGCTTACGGCGGCACCCTCGGTGAAGAGCTCGGCGAGGACGTTGCCAACAAATATATAAATGAAGTTGATAATATTCTGAACGAATACTGCACTTCCGGAATACCGCAGGTCTATAAATCCAACGATGAACTGCGGCTTAAGTGCATCCAGAATAATCTGCGGCTTCTTGATATGAACGTTAAGCACCTCGGCACCGATAATAATTTCCTTACAATGCAGAATATTATCCGTGCAATATCCGAAGCGGGAGCGGTGCTGCTGCACTTTTACGAGTGCACCGGCGTTGAGAGAACCGGTTCGGGATACCGCCTTTCCTATGCGAACGGTGAAACCCTCGAGGCTAAAAAGGTAATCATCGCAACGGGCAGATCGGGCGCCAACTTCGTTGCCGGCTTTTGCAGGCAGCACGGTGTAAAAATGCGTTCCAATCATATAGATATAGGCGTTCGGGTCGAAATGAAGGATATCATCTGGCGCGAGTTTTCGGAAAAGATTTACGAGCCGAAGATACTTTATAAGACCAAGACCTTTGAAGACCGCTGCAGGATGTTCTGCTTTAATCAGGGCGGTCTTGTATCGGCGGAGAACAACCACGGCATTATTACCGCAAACGGTCATGCCTTTGCCCAGGCGGATAAAAAGACCGATAACTGCAATTTTGCCATTCTTTCGAGTATCCGCTTTACCGAGCCCTTCAATCAGCCCACCGAGTATGCCGAGAATATCTCGCGCCTTGCAAATATGATAGGCAACGGAAACGTGCTGGTCCAGCGCTTCGGCGATCTTATACGCGGCAGGCGCACAAACGAACACCGACTTCAGCAGAACACCGTTATCCCCACCCTCAAGGCGACGGCGGGGGATATATCCCTTGTTTTGCCCCATAGGATACTTACCAATATAATAGAAACTATCTACGCGCTCGATAAGGTTGCCCCCGGCACCGCCAATGACGATACTCTGCTCTACGGCTGCGAGAGCAAGTATTATTCGATACGCCCGGAATTTATGAATAATAAGTTTGAACTTATAGACGGCGTATATATTATAGGTGACGGCAGCGGCATCTGCAGAGGGCTTTCGCAGTCCGGCGCCATGGGCATATATGTTGCGGATCAGATAGCTGAATGCCTCAAGTGATTGTGGTTTTTCCCCGGTTTTTTAAACCGGGGATTTGTGTTTTTGCACAATATTTTTAACTGTTTTTGCGATAAATTGTTGAGATATACAAACCGCAAAAAACCGGCGTGGATTTTGTTGACAAAGGGAGAATTATGTGATACGATAATCGCGTAAACTTAATAGCTTACCAATATAGGTTTGGATGGATGGTTCAAATGTTTCTACCGCGGCGCCTCAGCTGCGACTATTGGTGGTTTATATAGCACCGTTGCTTTTGAACGGTGTGTGTGGGCATTTTGGTAAGCAGACTTTTTTAAGTCTGTTTTTTTGATTTTAAGGAGGCGATTTTTTGAAGGCGCTTGAACAGAAGATTCTTAATGAAGGCACTGTTCTCGGAAGCGATATTCTTAAAGTTGGCTCTTTTTTGAATCAGCAGATCGACGTTGATTTTCTCCTCGATATGTGCAACGAGATAAACCGTATATATGCGGGCGAGGAAATAACGAAAATACTTACCGTTGAGGCTTCCGGCATAGCGATAGCCATTGCCGCGGCGGTGGTGATGCACAAAAACGTGATTTTCGCCAAGAAAAGTAAAACATCTAACGTTACCGGTCCTGTTTACGGCGCAAAGGTCCATTCCTTTACCCACGGCACGGATAATTATATAACGGTGCCGAAGGATTATATAAACAGCAATGATAAGGTGCTTATAATTGATGATTTCCTCGCAAACGGCGAGGCGCTCCGCGGGCTTATAGATATCGCCGAGCAGGCGGGGGCAAAGATAGTCGGTTGCACCTGCGCCATAGAGAAAGGCTTTCAGGGCGGCGGCGATGAGCTTCGCAAAAAGGGCTACAGGATAGAATCCCTCGCTATTATTGATAAAATGGAACCGGGCAACATTGAGTTCCGGCATTAAATTCGGTGTAAATATAATTTACATATAAAAAAATTTTTGGAGGAAACAAAAATGAAAAAAATCTTATGCTTAGTCCTTGCTTTGGCAATGCTTTTAAGCTTTGCCGCTTGCGGCGGAGACAACAACGCGAACGGTGATTCCGCTACTACACCTCAGGTTTCTGTAAGCGAAATCAAAGTTGGCCTTATCTGCCTCCACGATGAAAACTCGACCTATGATAACAATTTCATCCAGGCGCTCAAGGAAGTAAAAGCAAATCTCGGCCTTAACGACGATCAGGTTCTTATCAAAACCAACGTTGGTGAAGACAATGCTTGCTATGAAGCGGCTGCCGAGCTTGCCGATGCAGGATGCAATATAGTTTTTGCCGATTCTTTCGGTCATGAAACCTATATGATCCAGGCGGCAGAGGAGTTCCCCGAGGTTCAGTTCTGCCACGCTACCGGCACCAAGTCCAAGACCCAGGGTCTCTCTAACTATCACAATGCGTTTGCGTCCATTTACGAGGGCCGTTACCTCGCAGGCGTTGCCGCAGGTATGAAGCTCAACGAAATGATCACCGAAGGCAAGATCACCGCTGAACAGGCTGTTATAGGCTACGTTGGCGCGTTCGATTACGCGGAAGTTGTTTCCGGTATGACCTCATTCTTCCTCGGCGCACGTTCCATCTGCGAAACCGCTACCATGAAGGTTATCTACACCAATTCCTGGTTTGATATCGCAAAAGAGAAAGAAGCCGCGCTCAGACTTATCAACTCCGGCTGCGCTCTTATCAGCCAGCACGCCGACTCCGAAGGCGCACCGAAGGCCTGCGAAGAGAAAGGCGTTCCGAACATTGCTTACAATATAAGCACCATATCAATGGGCCCGAACACCGCTCTTATTTCCTCGAAGATCGATTGGAGCGTATACTTCAAGCTTGCTATTTTAGCAGTTGCCAAGGGCGAAGCTTTTGCAACCGACTATTGCGGCACAATGAAGGAAGGCGCTGTTAAACTTACCGAACTCAACGATAAGGTTGCGGCTGCCGGCACACAGGAGAAGATCGATGAGATCAAAGCTAAGCTCGAGAGCGGCGAAATCAAGGTGTTCGATACCAAGACCTTTACCGTAAACGGCGCAGAGCTTACCGAGTATCTTGCCGACGTTATTGACGAAGGCGACTTCAAACCCGAGACCAACGCTATTGAGAACGGTGAATTTGCCGAGTCTTCAAAGAGATCTGCTCCCTACTTCGATATTAAATATATTGACGGTATAAGCAATCTTTAATTCTTAATTTAACAGATATGGGCGGAGTGAAAACTCCGCCTCAATCTGTTATTATCCGGTTTTGCAAAGGCGAAAAGTAACATTTCCGTTTTTGCAAAACCGGGATAAAATCTTTGAAAGGATGTAGTATTTATGGATGTTGCCGCTATTGAGCTTAAAAATATAACCAAGCGTTTCGGTAAGATCGTTGCAAACAATAACGTGTGCTTAAGCGTTTATCGGGGTGAGATCCTTTCGCTTTTAGGTGAAAACGGAAGCGGAAAGACAACGCTTATGAATATGATATCCGGCATATATTTCCCTGATGAAGGCAACATCTATATTGACGGTAAAGAGGTCGTCATCCGTTCCCCGAAGGATGCTTTTGATTACAAGATCGGAATGATACATCAGCATTTCAAGCTTATAAACGTATTTACTGCGGCGCAGAATATCGTTCTCGGTCTTAAAAGCAAGGAAAAGTTTGATATAAAAACCGTTTCAAAGCAGGTAAAAGCGATCAGCGAACAGTATGGATTCGATCTTGATCCTAATAAAAAGGTATATGAAATGTCGGTTTCCGAGAAGCAAACCGTTGAGATAATCAAGGTCCTTTACCGCGGCGCCGATATACTTATCCTTGATGAGCCTACGGCGGTGCTTACCCCTCAGGAAACGCAGAAGCTTTTTGCAATACTTCGCCGTATGCGTGATGCGGGCAAAGCGATCATAATAATCACTCATAAACTGCACGAGGTCCTCGCTCTTTCCGATAAGGTCGCTGTTCTCCGCAAGGGCGAATATATCGGCACGGTAAATACCGCCGAAACGAACGAATCCGAGCTTACCGAGATGATGGTGGGCAAAAAGATAAGTCTTAATATAAACCGCAGTGAGCCGAAGGATCTGGTGGACCGTATCACCGTGGAGGGTCTTACCTGTATCAATCCCGAAGGCATAAAAACTCTTGATAACGTTTCATTTTCCGCCCGTTCGGGTGAAATACTCGGTATTGCGGGCATAGCCGGAAGCGGCCAGCGCGAATTGCTTGAATCCATCGCCGGTCTTCAGCAGATCGAAAACGGCAGTATAATATACCATAATCCGAAAACGGGTGCCGATGATGAACTTCGCGGCAAGTCGCCTATTAAAATAAGAGATCTCGGCGTTCGCCTTTCCTTTGTTCCCGAGGACAGACTCGGTATGGGTCTTGTAGGCAATATGGATATTATCGATAATATGATGCTCAGAAGCTACCGAAAAGGCAAGTCGATCTTCCTTGAACGCAAAAAGCCGAAGGATCTTGCCGAACGGATAATAAGCGATCTTGAGGTCGTAACGCCGAGTGCTCAAACCCCCGTTCGTAAGCTTTCTGGCGGTAACGTTCAAAAGGTGCTGGTCGGACGTGAGATATCCGCTTCGCCGACCGTGCTTATGGCGGCGTATCCGGTAAGAGGACTTGATATAAACTCCTCCTATGCTATCTACAACCTTTTGAATCAGCAAAAGGAAAAGGGCGTTGCGGTGATATTCGTCGGCGAAGACCTTGACGTGCTTATAGAACTTTGTGACAGGATACTGGTTTTAAGCTCCGGCAAGGTCAGCGGTATTGTGGACGGGCGCGGCGCCGATAAGAGCAATATAGGATTGATGATGACGAGTTACAGCGGAGGTGAAGCGTATGAAAACGTCTGAGAAGCACGTTAAGGAACCGTTGTTCCATATCACGAAGCGTGCGGATATATCGATATTAAAATCAATTCTGATATATGCCGTTGCGGTCGTTGCGGCGCTTGTTATTTGTGCGCTTGTTATTATCAGCGTAACAAAATACAATCCGATAGAAGTTTACAAGGAAATGATCAAGGGTAATTTCGAGACCAAAAGGAAATTCTTTAATCTGCTTCAGGATACGGCAATGCTATTGTGCATTTCTTTGGCGGTAACTCCGGCTTTTAAAATGAAGTTCTGGAATTTAGGCGCCGAGGGGCAGGTCCTTGTGGGCGGTCTTGCAAGCGCTGCGTGTATGTTCTATTTCAAAAGCGATATACCTTCATGGGCGCTGATACTGCTGATGCTCGTAACAAGTATTCTTTGCGGCATAATATGGGGAGTTTTACCGGCTGTGTTCAAAGCGATCTGGAATACGAACGAAAGTCTGTTTACCCTTATGATGAACTACGTTGCTATCCAGTTGATTTCATATTTTATTGCCGTTTGGGTCCCCACCGGATCGCAGGTCCTCGGCGTTTTGAATCAAAAAACAAAATTCGGATGGCTGCCGGATCTGTTCGGGCAAAAGTATCTTTTGAATATAATCATCGTGCTCACGCTTACCGTGATAGTTTTCATCTATATGCGCTTCAGCAAACAGGGCTATGAAATATCGGTAGTCGGCGAAAGTGAAAACACAGCGAGATACGTTGGGATCAACGTTAAAAAGGTAATAATACGCACCATGATAATATCCGGCGCGATTTGCGGCATAGCGGGATTCCTGCTTGTTTCGGGCGCAAGCCATTCCATCCATAAAGGTCTTGCCGGCGGCATGGGATTTACCGCAATAATGGTTGCCTGGCTTTCAAAATTCAATCCAGGTGTTATGGTTTTCGTTTCCATGTTTTTAATGTTTTTACAGCACGGGGCGTCTTCCATCGCAACAAAGTTCAATCTTGATAAAAGCGTTTCGGATATACTGATAGGAATAATCATTTTCTGCATTATCGGAAGTGACTTTTTCATCAATTACAAGATAAACAAGCGCGCAAAGGCAAAGGAGGTAACACAATGATAGTAACCCTTTTGCTCTGTATAGTCGTAACACAGTTGATATTGTTTGTATTGGGCTTTTCAAGTAATAATACCTTTTACGAGTTCATCAACGCCGCTATCATCCAGGGAGTTCCGCTGCTCTTTGGCGCAACGGGCGAGATAATTACCGAAAAGAGCGGCAACCTTAATCTCGGAATACCGGGAATTATGTATATCGGCGGTATATCGGGAATAGTAGGCGGTTATCTTTACGAGAATTCAACCGCGGCGCCGATCGGTGCGCTTTGTATAATAATACCGTTGCTTTCTTCGTTTTTGGGCTCTGCCTTAATGGCGCTTATTTATTGCTTTTTGACCGTTACACTGCGCGTGAATCAGAACGTTACCGGTCTTGCCCTTACCACCTTCGGCGTTGGTATAGGCAATTTCCTCGGCGGTTCTCTTTTAAAGTTTTTCGGCAGAACGGGTTCGATATCGCTTAATAAGATAGCGCCGTATTTTAAAGCAAAACTTCCTTTTGCCGATAGTCTCGGCAATTTCGGTAAAACGTATCTTTCGTTCGGTTTCCTGGCTTATCTCGCCATAATAATCGCGATTTGCGCGTCCTTCTTCCTTAACAGAACGCGCGCCGGGCTCAGCCTTCGCGCGGTGGGCGAGAATCCCGCCACAGCCGATGCTACCGGCATAAACGTAACCCGTTATAAGTATCTTTCAACAATAATCGGCAGTATGATAGCCGGGCTCGGCGGTTTATACTTTGTTATGGATTATACCGGCGGCGCCTGGACTAATAACGGCTTCGGCGATAGAGGATGGCTCGCGATAGCTTTGGTAATATTCGCAATCTGGCGTCCTACTTCGGCGATATTCAGTTCGTTCCTGTTCGGCGGTCTTTATATGCTTTGTATCTATATACCCGGTCTTTCCTCCAGCACTACCGAGCTTATAAATATGCTGCCGTATGTTGTTACCATCCTTATCCTGATTGTTATAAGCATGCGCAACAAGCGTGAGAATCAGCCCCCGGCTTCGCTCGGACTTTCATATTTCAGAGAAGAACGGTAAAATAAACCGGCTATCCGTAAAACGGGTAGCCGGTTTGGCGTTTTTATATTCAAAGATTCATTTTACCGGTTGTTCTTTTACTCCGCAAACGCAGTTGTAGATCTCCATTGCGGCAAACTTACCGAAATTGTCCTTAAGCTTTTTCTCCATATTTGAGGTTTTGCTTTCATCCCTTAAATAATCGCATAAAAGCTCGGCAAGGTCAGATATTTCAGGCGATGAATCGGCAAAGCCGCGCGATAGGAAGAAATCAAAGTTTCTGGTTTCGCATCCGGGAACGGCGTTTATAAATATCATCGGCAGGTGCTTGACCGCCGCCTCGGTCGAACTCAGCCCGCCCGGCTTTGTGAGGATCACGCTCGCGGCATCCATATAATAAGAGATGCGCGTTGTATAACCTATTATCGAAACGTTTGAATGTTCGTGCTTGTTAAGCGATTTGTAAAGCCGGCGGTTACTGCCGCAAATAACAACGAGATGCGCGTTTTCCGGCAGCATTTCCGGCAGCATTTCAACAAACTGCTTTATCGGTCCGCAACCCATACTGCCGCACATAATAAGTGCTATCTTTTTATCCTCCGGCAGATTGAGAAATCCCTTTGCGTATGCCCTTGAACTTTTCTTGTAAAATATCGGGTTTACCGGTATACCGGAATCAACAAGCTTGGCTTTTGGTATCCCCGCCGCAATAAATTCATCCGTAAGGTCGGCGTGAGGGATAAAATAATAATCAACGTCGGTCTCGCTTGTGCCGGGGCAGCAGGTATAATCCGTTGCTACCGAATACGTAGGGATATCGAGCCCCCACTTTTTCTTTATTTTGGTAAGCATCATAGCGGGGAAGATGTGGGTGCATACGACCGCCGAATAATCCGATTCGTCAAGATCGGCTTTAAGCGCCTTGCAACCGCGGGTAACAAGATTATACATAAACGAGGACTTATCGCCCTTTGCCGGGTGATTCTCTTCAAACTTATATCCTATTCCGAAAAGCTTGGGCAGGTTTCTGTAAATATAAACGTGCCCGGAGCTTATGATCTTTGAACTTTTCTCTGACCAGTAGGCAAGCGCGTCTTTTATATCGCACTTTACTCCGTGCTTTTCAAAATAATCCTTTATCGCTTTAGCGGCGGAGTTATGTCCCTGACCCGTATTGCAGGACAGTAGAAGAACCTTCATTTGAAATCATCCCCTTACAGACGTATACCTGCCAAGGTATTTTACCATAAAACCGATAAAAAAACAATAGGCGGATCGTTTTTTGTAATAAACCGCCCTTTTGTAGCATTATTTTCCGGATTTTTTGTTGCAAAATTTTGCGGCTCATGTTATCATTTAATAAGTAAAAAGCGGGGGCGGTGAGAAAGTGCGGCAGAGCGTAAAAAACAAGCGCGGTATACCGATACCTACCCGCATTCTCATTTCAGGTATCGTTCTGCTTTTGCAGCTCGGTATACTTTTTGTAATGCTCAACACCCTTTCCGACCGTTCGGTGCTTATATATACCGTTTCGGAAATACTCGCGATAATAACGGTGGTCTATATTGTAAACCGCCGGGGCAATCCGAGCTATAAAATGGCGTGGATAATGTTTATACTCATTGTTCCGATATTCGGTATAACGGTGTTTATGCTTTACGGCGGCGGCAGAGTTTTGCCCCACCTTAAACGAAAAATGCGCAACTGCGAAAGCCATAATATGCCGCTTCTCAAAAACGATGAAGAGGCGCAGAACGCGCTTAAATATGACGATTACCCGCATTCCCGCCAGGCGGAGTATTTAGCGCGCGAATCCGGCTATCCGCTTTATAAGAATACTTCGGTAGAGTATCTCTCGCCGGGCGAGGTATTTTTGCCGCGCTTCCTTGAGGAACTCGAAAAAGCGGAAAGGTATATTTTCCTTGAATTTTTCATCGTAGCCGAAGGCGAGATGTTCGATAGTATTTATGCGATACTTCGCCGTAAGGCGGCGGCGGGCGTTGACGTTCGTTTGCTTTTTGATGATTTCGGCTCTATAAAGCGCCAGCGAAAGGGATTCATTGAAAGATTGCGCCGCAACGGCATAAAGGTGGCGGTTTTCAATCAGATAAAGCCATCCTTCAATCTCTTTATGAACAATCGCAACCACCGTAAAATCGCCGTGATCGACGGCGCCGTTGCCGTTACCGGCGGGCTCAACCTTGCCGATGAGTATATAAACGCCGAAAAGCGGTTCGGCTACTGGATGGATTGCGCGGTGATCCTTAAAGGCGAGGCGGCTTCAAGCTTTGCCGTTATGTTCTGCAATATGTGGGAGTTTACTACCGGTCACCGCCTTGAAGCGCAGAATTATCTTACCGAGTATTCGGTCCAGACCGGCGGTTACGTTTTGCCGTATTGCAACGATCCGCTCTCAAATAAGAACGTTGCCGCGGGCATCTATATGCAGATACTTAATTCCGCGCAAAGATACGTCTACATTATCTCGCCCTATCTGATAATCGATAACACCATGACCGAAATGCTTAAAATGGCGGCGCGGTCTGGGATAGACGTTCGCATAATAACGCCGCACGTTCCGGATAAATGGTATGTTCACCCGGTAACGCAGTATAGCTATTCGGAACTGCTGGAGGCGGGCGTAAGAATATTTGAGTTCACGCCGGGCTTTATACATTCAAAGATATTCGTTTCGGATGACAGTGTGGCGACCGTGGGCACGGTCAATATGGACTACCGCTCGTTTTCGCTTCACTTTGAATGCGGCGTATGGTTCGCCGCAAACCACGCCGTGGGCGACGTTAAAAGCCATTTTGATGAGATCCAGGAAATGTCACGGGAAATAAAACTTTCGCGTTGGCGCAAAACGCCCTGGCCGATAAGACTTAAACGGTCGATACTTCATCTGTTCGCACCGTTCATGTAATAAAAATACGGAGGTTATAAAAATGAAAGGTTTTTTAAAGTTTTTAGGCGCTGTCGCCGCCATTTTCACCGCGGTAGTGGGTGCTCTTGCCGTTTTTGACAGGTTCTCGAACCGCAACGCCATCAAAGGAGAATACCTCGATTGCACCAATCCGGACGACTTTAGCAGTGAAGACAAATAATTCTTGACTATTTGTATTTATCTTGTTATAATATTTCTTGCTAAATTTTTAGCTCCTTGCCGCATTTTAGCATATGCGGCCAATTGACCAGAAGGAGGTGCAACGTAAATGACCAGTAAGTATGAGGTAGCGCTTGTGTTTTCTGTTGCCGGCGGTGATGATGCCGTAGCGGCGCTCAACACAAAGTTTTGTGACCTTATCGCCAAGAACGGCACGGTCGAAAACGTTGATGATTGGGGCAAGCGTAAGCTCGCCTATCTTATCAACGATGAGGCCGAGGGCTATTATCTTTTCATAACATTCGAAAGTGAGCCCGATTTCCCGGCTGAGCTTGAAAGAATTGCCGGCATTACCGAAGGTGTCCTTCGCGTAATGGTTATAAAGAAGTAGTGGAGGAAAATAGATGTTTAATTTAGTGGTTTTGACCGGTCGCCTTACAGCTGATCCGGAACTAAAGACAACGAATACCGGTATTTCGGTCACTTCGTTTTCCATCGCTGTAAACCGCCGCTACCGTGCGGGCGAAGAAACGCAGACTGACTTTATCAACATCGTTGCATGGAGGCAGACAGCGGAGTTTATTACCAAGTATTTTAAAAAGGGCAATATGATCGGTATCGAGGGTTCTATCCAGACCCGTAAGTATACCGATAAAAACGGTAACAACCGCGTTATTTTCGAGGTTGTTGCAAGCAACGCCCAGTTCGTAGAATCCAAGAAGGATAACACACCTTCCGCCGGGATCCCGGGCGATGAAGCGGCTTCTTTCAGCAATGCCGAGAGCAGCGACTTTACCGAGATCGATTCCGGATTGGATGATGACATTCCGTTTTAATGAGAGGAGTATTCCAAAGTGGAAAAGACAGATAGACCGATCCACAGAAAGGCAAGAAAAAAAGTTTGCCATTTCTGCGTTGACCGTGTAGAAGAGATCGATTATAAGGATATAGCCAAGCTTCGCAAGTTTGTTTCCGAGCGCGCAAAGATTTTACCGCGCAGGGCAACCGGCACTTGCGCCAAGCATCAGCGCGCGCTTACTACCGCTATCAAACGCGCTCGCCAGGTTGCGCTTCTTCCTTACGTCAACGATTAATTCGGCGATTTTAAGTTTTTCCGCCTTCCTTTTTATGGGGAAGGTGGATTTTTTATGCCTAAATCACCTATATTGTTATAAAATGATTGAAATATTCTATATATAGTGTTATAATAAATTGATTAAGTATCTTTAGTGATAAAAAGGGGGATATCGTATGTCTTTAAAAAAGTGGCGGATCGGAGCCGCCGATAAGGCAGCCGCAAATATTATTGCAAACGAATGCGATATCGACCCGTTTGCCGCGCTCATAGCGGTCAGCCGCGGCATCACCGATGCTTCCGAGCTTGAAATGATGATATCAAACGAGCCGGTGCTCTGCGATCCGCGCGAGCTCGCCGATATATCGGTCGCGGCGGATTATTTGAACGCGGCTGTATCGGATAATAAAAAAATCGCGGTTTTCGGTGATTACGACTGTGACGGCGTTGTTGCGACCGCCATAATGTTCGATTATCTTAAAAGCCGCGGGGCAGACGTTTGTTTCTATATACCCGATAGGATAGAAGAGGGTTACGGCATGAGCCGCGAAGCGGTTTTGAAGCTTCATAACGAAGGGGTCAACGTTATCGTCACCGTAGATAACGGTATCTCCTGCGCCGATGAGGTGGCTTACGCGGGATCGCTCGGTATAGAGGTGGTCGTTACCGATCACCATCTTCCGCCTGAAAACCTGCCCGAGGCGGTAGCGGTGGTCGATCCGCACAGGACGGATTGTCGTTCCTCCTTTAAGGAAATATGCGGCGCGCAGGTGGCGTTCAAGCTTATCTGCGTTATGGAGGATAAGGAACCCGAGCAGATGCTTTACCGTTACGGCGATCTTTTGACCGTTGCCGTTATCGGCGACGTTATGCCCTTAATTAACGAAAACCGTTCCATTGTAAAATACGGTCTCTGTATCATAAAAAACAAACCGCGCACCGGTTTATCCGCGCTGATAAACAGCGCCGGGATCGACAGAAACACAATAAACGCCGCAAAGGTATCCTTCGGTATAGTTCCCCGAATAAACACCGCCGGCAGAATGGACAGCGCACTTCGCGCGTTTGAACTTCTCACCTCTAAGGATATGCTTTCGGCGCTTAAGATCGCCGGCGAGCTTGAGGACCTTAACGCATTAAGGCAAAAAACCGAAAAGGATATATTCACCGAGGCGGTAGAACAGATAGAGCAAAGCGGATACCGTTATAACAGGGTTATAGTTGTAAGCGGTAACAACTGGCATATGGGCGTTATGGGTATTGTTGCTTCAAGGATATGCGAAAAGTATTCAAAGCCCGCTATCGTTCTTTCTGTAAACGGCGATATCGCGCACGGCTCGGGCAGAAGTTACGAGGGCTTTGCACTGTATGAAGCGATCAGCGCCTGCAGTGATATACTTATAAAATACGGCGGTCACGCGCTTGCCGCCGGCGTTACCCTCGGCGCGGGGGATATAGATGAATTCAGGAAACGCATAAACCGGTATGCCCGGTCTGAAGCATACTGCCCGCCCGAACTTCGGCTTGACCTTAAACTGAATCCCGCGGCGGTCAATATCGATATGGCTTATTCGGTAAAAAAGCTTGAGCCGTTCGGATTCGGCAATCCTGTGCCGATGTTCGGTATATTCGGCGTTTGTATCGAAAAGATAACCGAGCTTTCGGGCGGAAAACATCTTAAAATCACATTCAAAAAAGCGGATACCGCGTTTCAGGCGCTCCTCTTTTCGGTAAGCGCGGATAAGTTTGGCTTTTATCCCGGCGATATATGCGATATCGCGGTTTGCCTTGACGTAAGCGAGTTTAAGGGCAACGATACGCTTTCGATACAGATAAAAGCCATAAGATTGAGCGGAGAGTATCCTGATTCGCTGTTTGAGGATATCGCCGCGTTTGATGATTTTGAATCGGGCTACGGAGCTGATCCGGCGGTTTTACTGCCGTCCCGCGAGCAGATAGCCGTTTTATATAAAAAAATCTCGGCTTCGCCGGTTTCGGCAAAGCGCATGGAGTATCTGTTTACCGATGATCCCGGTTACGCAAAAACGCAGATCGCGTTAAAAGTATTACGTGAGCTCGGTTTAATCGTCTTTGACGGAACAAACTATACTTTGGCGCCGGTCCGTGCCAAAACCGAACTTATAAACTCAAAAACCTATGCAAAGCTGAAGGCGGTGAGTGAAATTGACGAATAAACAAAAAAACGATTATAAGGAATTAGAAGAGCTTATGGCGGCGCAGGGCGGCAGTTATGACGGCGACCTCATCAGCCGCGCTTATGAGTATTGCGTTACCATGCATTCGGGGCAGAAGCGCTGGACTAACGAGGAATATTACGTTCATCCGGTCAACGTGGCTAAAATCGTGATCTCACTCGGTATGGACAGTCAGTCCATAGCGGCTTCACTGCTTCATGACGTTGTTGAGGATACCGATGCGACGTTAGACGATATCAAGCGTCTTTTCGGAGAAGAGGTAGCCCTTATCGTTGACGGCGTAACAAAGATAGGTAAGATCTCGATAAATTCCAAAGAGCAGGCGCAGGCGGAAAGTCTCCGCAAAATGCTCATCGCAATGGGCAAGGATATCAGGGTTATAATAATCAAACTTGCCGATCGCCTTCATAATATGCGCACCCTCGACGCCATACCGGAGTATAAACAGCGCGATAAATCCCTTGAAACTCTTGAAATATACGCGCCGATAGCGCACCGGCTCGGTATCCGTTCTCTCAAAGAGGAACTCGAAGATCTTGCCATAAAGCATCTTGACCCCGTGGCATATGCTGAAATAGAGGAGTCCCTTATTGTCCGCCGCGCACAGAGAGAGAGCATTTTAAGCGAGATAAAGGGCAGGATCGAGATGCGCCTTAAAGAAGAAATGCCGGGCGTTAATATGCAGTTTCAGGGCAGGGTAAAATCGGTTTACGGCATTTACCGCAAAATGTATCTTCAGAATAAAAGCTTTGATGAGATATACGATATCTACGCTATCAGGATAATCACCGATACGGTAAACGACTGTTATAACGTTCTCGGTATAATGCACGATATGTTCAGACCGATACCGAATAGGTTCAAGGACTATATATCCACCCCGAAGCCCAATATGTATCAGTCGCTTCACACTACCGTTATCAGCCGCGAGGGAGTGCCCTTTGAGATACAGATAAGAACAGCCGAAATGCACCATACCGCCGAATACGGTATCGCGGCGCACTGGAAGTATAAGGAGGGGCTCAAGGATGACGATAAGTCGCTTGAGCGGCGGCTTGCTTGGATCAGGCAGATACTTGAATCCTCCGAGGTTTCGGGCGATACCTCGGAGCTTGTCCGCAGTATTAAGGTAGACCTTTCGCAGGAGGACGTTTTCGCGGTCACTCCGCGGGGTGACGTAATAAATCTTCCGGTCGGCTCCACCGTTGTTGATTTCGCCTTTGCGATCCATTCCAAGGTGGGCGAAAAAATGATAGGTGCCAAGGCGGACGGTAAGATAGTGCCTATAAACCACGAGATCAAAACCGGCGAGGTAATCGAGATAATGACTACCAATCAGCCGGGGCACGGACCCAGCCGCGACTGGATGAATATAGCCGTTACCAACTCGGCAAAAACCAAGATACGTTCCTGGTTCAAAAAAGAAAAACGCGAGGAGAATATCGAAACCGGCAGAACCGAGCTCGAAAAGGAACTGCGCAGAAACGGTATAAATCTTACCGATACCGAATTTGCGGAGATGACTGCCGATCTTGCAAGGCGTATGCATTATTCCGAAGTTGATGAGTTTTTCTCGGCGATAGGTTACGGCGGTCTGCTTATTTCGCGGATAATGCCGAGGATAAGGGACGATTACAACAAGCGGCAAAACGCCGCCAAGGTCCCCGAGTTTTCGGACGTTCAGCCCAAAACCACCGCCTCGCCAGAGGGCGTTGTTGTTGACGGGATAGATAATTGCCTTATAAGGCTTTCCCGTTGCTGTTCACCGCTTCCGGGCGATGAAATAATCGGATATATAACGCGCGGTCACGGTGTTTCGATCCACAAGCGCGATTGCAATAACGTGCCTAAGGATATTTCCTCCGATCCCGAGCCGGAGCGCTGGATACCGGCGCATTGGGAAGGCGGAAAGCGCGAGTATTTCATATCCACGGTGCGTATCCATTCGGTCGATCGGGACGGCCTGCTTGCCGATATTATGAGCGTAGCGTATAATATGCGCCTTGCGGTCCATGCGATGAACGCACAAAAAACCGCGGGCGGAAACTGCGTTATTTCTATTATTATTAACACCGAAAGCGTTGAGCACCTTGCGAGCATTATCGCTCAGATCGAAAAGGTCAGCGGTGTGTTCGGTGTGGAAAGAGTTGTAAAGTGAGAGCGGTAATACAAAGAGTTTCAGGCGCCGAGGTAACGGTCGAAGGTAAGCCGACCGGGAAATGCGGCGCGGGCTATATGATACTGTTTTGCGCGGTGGAAGGCGATACCGAGGAAAATATAGAGCTTTTGGCACGTAAGACCGTTAACCTTCGCGTCAATAAGGATGAAGAAGGCAAAATGAATAAATCGATACTTGAAACCGGCGGTGAAATACTCTGCATATCGCAGTTCACTCTTGCCGCCGATACAAGGAAGGGAAACAGACCTTCTTTTATAAAAGCAATGGAACCGCAGACCGCCTCGGTGTTTTACGATAAATACTGCGAGGCGCTTGAAGACCTCGGCGTCCGCAAGGTAGGAAAAGGTATCTTCGGCGCGGATATGAAGGTCTCACTTGTAAACGACGGACCGGTCACGATAATACTTGATACCGATACCTGGAAAAAAGGTGATAATAATGAAGGTTGAACTTTTAGCTCCCGGTCACTATATAGCCGCCTCAAACAGTTACGGGATACTTAGCGATAACGCCGCGATAGTCGTGGACTGCGGCAGGTTTGATGAAAGAACCGCAAAACTCTTGAACGATAACAAAGATAAATCCCGCCTCATACTTCTTACCCACGCGCATTTTGACCATATAAGCGGCGCAAATGAACTGCGCGAAAAAACGGGCGCGCCGATAGCGATAGGCAAAACCGAAGCTGAAAATATGTGTGACCCGAAGTATAATCTTTCCGGCGCAATACACAGACCGATAGCACAGTTCAAGCCGGATTATACCGTTGCCGACGAACAGGTGATAACGGTGGGAGATATAAAAATAAAGGCGTATGAGATGCCGGGGCATACAAAGGGCAGTATGGTATATCTTATAGGCAACGATCTCTTTTCCGGCGATACGCTGTTTGCCGGGAGTATAGGCAGGACCGATCTTTATAGCGGCGATCCGGAAGAAATGCAGGCTTCGCTTGAGCGTATGCTTTGGCTTTTCGGCGATGAAGTCCGCGTTTTTCCGGGGCACGACGAAGCTACTACTATGGCACAAGAACGGGCGCACAACCCCTATTTGAGGTAGATCATGCGGCTTTGTAATATAGGTCACGGTTTTGATTACGAAACCGAAAAGGTAACGCGGATATTTTTTCCGTTCGATAAGATCACGGTTACCCGTGAGCGCCTTTCGGGTGACGATACCGCGCTGTGTGAGATAGAATATAACGCCGGAAGAACCTTTGCAAAAGCCGCGGTTATCTGCCGGGGCAAGCGGGCGGAAGAATCCGAAGAGGTCTTTTCCGCTTCGGAAAAAGAAAAGGAACTCGCTCTGGCTCGCTGTCTTTATAAGTGCTTCAGCAGGATCACCGGTTATAAAAGCGAGTGGGGGATACTTACCGGCATTCGCCCCGCAAAATTGTATTCCTCTATAGCGGCTTCAAAGGGCGAGGAGCAGGCAAACTTTTGCTTTAAAAACGCTTATCTTGCCGCTGATAATAAGATTAAGCTTTGCGCCGCCGCGGCAAAGAGCGAGGAAAAGATAATCGCCCTTAACAAACCGGAATCTTTCAGCCTATACGTTTCGGTGCCGTTTTGCCCTTCAAGGTGCCGGTATTGCTCATTCGTTTCGCATTCGGTAGCCAACGCAAAAGCCATTATTCCGGAGTATTTAAGTAAGCTTGGCGATGAACTTAAAAAAACCGGCGAGACAGCGCGGGATCTGGGTCTTCGCCTTGAAACGGTTTATATAGGCGGCGGCACGCCCACCTCAATTACCGCCGAACAGTTGGAAAAACTGCTTTTCGCCGTTCGTGAAAACTTTGATTTTTCATCCTGCCGCGAGTTTACGGTAGAAGCGGGCAGACCGGATACCGTTGACGCCCAAAAACTTAAAGTTATAAAATCCGCGGGTGCTACCCGAATAAGCATAAATCCGCAAAGCATGAACGATAACGTGCTTAAAGCGATCGGTCGCGAGCATACGGCGGCGCAGATGCGTGAGGCGTTTTATCTCGCAAGGAGCGAGGGCTTTTGCAATATAAACACCGATATTATCGCCGGTCTTTCGGGCGATAGTATCGATAGCTTCAGGCAAACGCTCTATGATATCCTTGAACTGGCACCCGAGAGCGTCACGGTCCATTCGCTCGCGGTAAAACGGGCGGCGGATATTTCGAGAAATAATGAACTGCCGGATAGTTCGGTCGGCACCGAAGCGGCGCGTATGGTTGAGTTTGCGCGTGAGACCCTTGAAGAAAACGGGATATTGCCGTATTATATGTATAGGCAAAGCAAAACGGTCGGCAATCTCGAAAACGTCGGTTATTCGCGAAAGGGCTTCGAGGGGCTTTACAACGTGTTTATTATGGATGAAACCCATACGATACTTGCCTGCGGCGCTTCCGCCGTAAGCAAGCTTAAAGAACCGCGTGGGAATAACATTGAGCGTATATTTAACTTTAAATATCCGTATGAATATATAAACAGATTCAGCGAGATAATCGCGCGTAAGGACGGCGTAAAGGCATATTATGATAAATACCCTTGCTTTGATAAATGAGGCGGTCAAAAACGATCCGGCAGGCTTTATTAACGCCTGTGAGATCGAGTATACCGAGAATATAAAAGCGCTTGCAAAAAGGATATCCGATAACCGGGAAATAAAGATAGTCGCCATAGCGGGACCTTCCGGCTCGGGCAAGACCACCACGGCGCATATACTTATGCGATATCTTGAGGAATACGGTGAGAAAACCGCCGTTTTATCGCTTGATGATTTTTATCTGCCGATAAGTAAAATGCCCTTGCTCGGAAGCGGCGAAAGGGATATGGAATCGGTAAGGGCGCTCGATATCCCGAGGATAGGCCGCGCCTTTAAGGATATTATTGCAAGCGGCGCGGCAACCGTTCCGCGGTTTGATTTTCTTTCAAAGTCGCCCGTAGAAAACGCAAGACGTATCGAAGTGGGCGAGAGCGGCATAATTATCGTTGAGGGCTTGCACGCCATGAATCCCGAAATTACCGGTCTTGTGCCTAAAGCCAACATACTTAAGGTTTATATCAGCGTTAATCTTCCTGTTGAAAACGAGAGCGGGGAGCAGATCCTTTCAAGCAGGCAGGTGCGCCTTGCAAGGCGGATACTCCGCGATGAGCGTTTCCGCGGCTCCGCCGCGCAGCAGACACTCTGCCTTTGGAACAACGTTGTTTCGGGCGAAGAAAAACACCTTTACTGTTTTAAGAACACCGCGGACGTAAAGCTTACGACCCTTCACTCCTTTGAACCTTGTGTTTATAAGGAGCCGTTTTGCGCAATGCGCAACAGTATCGATATAAATACGCCCTGTTACGAATACTTTATTAAAACCGCAAACGCGCTTGAGCGCTTTTGCAGCATAAAAAGTGATTTAGTGCCCGATAATTCACTTATACGCGAGTTTATCGGCAATAAGCAACAATAGATACGGAGGTATTATTATGGAATTTTTTGAAGATGCTTTAAACAAAACCAAAGAGGTTTTCGGCACGGTTTCGCAAAAAACCGGCGAGGTGATCGCAACCGAGAAGCAAAGATTTGAACTTGCAACGGTCAAATCCAAACGCGAAAAGGATTATAAGGCGCTCGGCAAGATCTATTACGGCATAATAAAGGATGATGCATCCGCGCCTGAGGCGGCAAAGGCTTTGGCAGAAAGCATAACCGCCAAAAACGCGGAGATAGAACGCCTTAACGCCGAGATAGCAAACGCAAAGTATAAGCGCGTTTGTGAAAACTGCGGCGCAAGTATCGATAAAAACTCGGTGTTCTGCAATTTCTGCGGCGCAAAGCTTGATAACGACGGGGAATAACGCTTTATGAATTATAAAAAAATCGGTATTATAGTTGCCGATGAGGACGAATACAACCCGTTTATAGCCAAAATAAGCGGCTGTGCGGCGCTCAAAACTCCGTTCAGGGCGGCGGCAGGTTTTACCCTTAACGATACCGGTATTATTGCCGTTAACTGCGGGATAGGTAAGGTCAACGCCGCTGCGGCGGCAATGTATCTTATAGACTCAGGGTGTGATCTCCTGCTTAATTTCGGACTCTCGGGCGGGATAAAGAACGTGCGCCGTGGCGATTATATATTGCCCGAAAAATTCCTGGAGCATGATTTTGACCTTACCCCACTCGGATATGCCCCCTGCGAAAAACCGGGACAGGCATACGTGTATAATGCCGATAAAAGTCTGCTTGATATCATAAGTTCCGCAGGTATCGCAAAGCGCGGCGGCACCGCCGTTTGCGGCGACCGTTTTGTGAGCGACAGTGCGAGCCGCGAGTTTTTGATAAATACTTTTTCGGCGACCTCCTGCGATATGGAGACCGCCGCTGTAGCCGGCGTTTGCAGTATGACCGGAATACCGTTTCTCGCTTTACGGCGCATATCCGACGATGCGGGTGAAGGCGCGGCGGAAAGCTATGGCGATATGAATACCGGCGAGGGCGTCACACTCGGCGAAACATTCTTTAAGTGTTTGAAAATAATCTGCGAGGCTAAATAAAGATGTCAGATAGTAAAACTAAGCAACAAAGCTTTTTGCACGGCTCCTTCATTCTTATCGCTGCAACCTTTGCGGCAAAGATCATAAGCGCGATATATCGCATACCGCTTACCAATATTCTTTCCGGCGGAGGTATGGGGTATTTTTCCACCGCTTATGATCTGTATACGCCCATGTATTCAATAGCAATGGCGGGTTTACCTACCGCCATTTCAAGAATGGTGGCGGAGTATTCCGCGCACGGCAGATATAAGGACGTTAAGCGAACGCTTCATATTGCTCAAACCGCGTTTATATTCACCGGCGGTATCGGCTTTCTGCTTATGCTGGGACTGGCTTTTTTACTTACAAGCGATTTAAGCATAACTATATTTGGACACACTCTGTCTTTCCATGCTTTCAGCATAGGTGCGCTTCCCGGTATGATATGTATTGTGCCGTCGCTGTTGTTTTGTTGTATTATGTCGGCTTACAGAGGATATTTTGAAGGGCTCGGTAATATGACGCCTACCGGTGTAAGCGAGGTTTTTGAGGCAATCGGCAAGCTGATTTTCGGTCTTACCATTGCTGCCGTTATCCTTAAGTTCACAGATAATCGCTCATATGCCGCGGCGGGTGCGCTGCTCGGCATAACTATAGGCGAGGCGATTTCAACTTTATATCTTTTTATAAAATATAAGTTTTTCGGTGAAAAGAGTTTGCCGAGCAAGCTTTATAATGCCGCACCCGAACCTGAAAGCAAGAAAAAAATATTCAAAACAATGGTTATTATAGCCATCCCGATAGTGCTCGGCTCGCTTGTAAACAATGTTACAAGTCTTATAGACGTTGCAATGGTTCAAAAACGGTTGGCGGTAGCAATAAATGCGGATCCCGGCTATTTCACGGAGCATTTCAAAGATTTGATTTCATACGAAACTGCGGAAATGCTTAAAATTAATGAAAGCTTTAATCTGGAAAAAGATCTGCCTAATGCGCTTTACGGTTGCCATAGGGGTTTTGCGTTTTCAGTTTATCACCTGATACCTACTCTTACAACTACGCTTGGTATAAGTGCAATACCGGTGCTTGCGCGAACCTGGGCAAAAAAAGATTATAAAGCCGTGAAATTCAATATTCAAACCGTTATCAGAACGACCGCGGTAATAGTAATACCTTGCGGGCTTGGTATGGTAGCAATATCAAACGGCATATTGAATCTACTTTACAGTAATAAAAGCGCGATAGCCATTGCGGTTCCGAACTTGCGCGTTTTGGGCTTTTGCGCCATATTTGCCGGGCTTAACTCTCCGATAATCGCCATGCTTCAGGCGGTAGGTAAGGAGGTAGTTCCGCTTAAAAACGTGGCGGTAGGCGCGGTTATAAAGGTTGTTACAAACTATATACTCGTTGGAAATCCTAAAATAAATATTTACGGCGTTCCGATAGGCACAACGCTTTGCTACCTTTATATATTCGCGGCTAACCTTTACTGTCTTATTAAATATACCGGTGTGGGTATAAATATAAAATCCACTCTGTTAAAACCGTTCGTTGCAGGAGCGCTTTGTGCGGCGGCGGCATACGGTTCATATAGGCTTATCTACCGTTTTGTTCACAGAAACATTTTTGCAACACCCGGCGCCATTGCAGTGGCGGCAGTAGTTTATCTTATAGCGATTTCGCTGTTCCGTGTGCTCGAGAGCGAGGATATCCTCACCCTGCCGAAGGGCGATAAGATACTGAAAATCTGTAAAAAAATCAAACTTGTTCGTTAAAATCTTAAAAAAACGGTGCAAATAAGCGGTTTTTTTGAAAAAAATCAATAAAAGATATTGATTTTTCATTCTAAATATGGTATAAATAACATAACCCCTTTAGTATATAAAGTGGTTTTAAGTAAATTGAGGGAGCGCAAGTTTCCTTAAAGAAAAAAACAGGAGGTTCATACAATGAACAAAACAGAATTAGTTGCGGCAATCGCAGAAAAAGCAGAACTTACCAAAAAAGATGCTGAAAAAGCATTGGCAGCAGTGATCGAAGCGGTTACTAAGGCAGTCAAGAAGGGCGATAAGGTTCAGCTCGTTGGCTTCGGAACTTTTGAGGCTCGCAAGCGTGCGGCTCGTCAGGGCGTTAACCCCAAGACCAAGGCGAAGATCAAGATCCCCGCTTCAAAGACCCCTGTATTTAAGGCAGGCAAAGCATTTAAGGATGCAGTAAAATAATTTAAAGTCTGTAAGCCGCCGTTAAGGCGGCTTACTTTTTGGAAGAAAATGAGAATAGATAAATACTTAAAGGTTTCAAGACTGATAAAGCGCCGCACCGTTGCAAACGAGGCGTGCGATGCCGGCAGGGTAAAGGTGGGTGGCAGATCGGTAAAGGCTTCTTATGAAGTAAAGCCCGGCGACGTTATCGAGATATCCTTCGGCAACAAAACGGTAAAGGTTCTGGTAACGGCGGTAAGCGAAGTTGTAAAAAAAGAAGAGGCGCCCGATCTTTACCGAATAATCGAATAATAAAAGCACCTTCTCAATATAAATAATTGAGAGGTGTTTTGTTTTGGAAGAAAATAACCGTGTTATTCAGAACGTTATTATCGAAAACCGGAAAAAGTTGAACGTTTCGGGGGTAAAGCAGGTGATATCCTTTGATGAAGAGACCCTGCTTCTTGACACGGCGCTCGGCAGGATGACCGTAAAGGGCGAAAAGGTTAAAATCGAAAGTTTTGATATGCAAACCGGCGACCTTACCGCGGCAGGCACAATACACGCGGCGGTATATATGGCTGATTCAAACAGCGGCGGCGGATTTATCTCCCGCATTTTCAGGTGATATGTGGGAGATAAGTGTTACAGGGCAAACCGCGGCGTTTTTTTATTCGGCGGCGCTCGGCGCGATACTCGGCTTTTTCTATGATATGATAAGAGCAACCAGGAAAGCCGGCGCAAATTCCTTTATTGCGGTATTTATCGGTGATATTCTTTTTTGGGTTTTAAGCGCCGTTCTTATTTTTTTGCTTTTAATGGCTGTAACCAACGGCGAAATAAGAGGATATATCCTTGTTTCATGCTTTTCGGGGTTTATATTATATCTGTTGACTTTGGGCAGGATCATATCCGTTTGCATGGCAAATATCTTAATATTATTGAAAAAGACTATGGTAAAAGCTTCGCGTAAGGCGGTGCAAATATCGGGTTTTGCCCAAAAACGGATAGGCGCCTTTCTGCTTAAAACCGCGGGCGTTTTGAAGCGGTGCTTTACGTCGGTAAAAAAACTCTTGAAAAAACCCGATAAAATGTTGTATACTGATATAGATAAAGATTCAGAGGAGTTGAGCGGCGATGGCGAAAAAGGTTAAACGTCAAAAGAGTATTATTGTTCGCGTTATAGTTTTGTGCGTCGCGGGCTATATGCTGTTTACCCTTATCGGCCTTTTCCGCGAACTCGGCGAAAGCCAGAAAAGGCTTGCCGAGCTTAGATCCGAGCTTAAAAGCGAGGAACTCAAGATCGAAGAATTAAAATCCCTGCTTGATGAGGGCTCGCATGCCGATATTATCGAAAAGGCGGCGCGTGAGCGCCTCGGCTACGTTTATTCCAACGAAGAAGTTTACGTTGATATTTCCGGAAATTAATATTCAGGAGGACCGCTTTTATTTATGCAGTTTAAAACGGATGATGTTGTTGAAGGTAAAATTACCGGGATAACCAATTTCGGTGTTTTTGCCGATATCGGCGAAGGTGTTTCGGGAATGGTGCATATTTCCGAGATATCTAAAACGTATGTTAACGATATCCACGATTTCCTTAAGATCGGGGACGTTGTTAAAATGAAGGTCCTTTCGGTAGGGGAGGACGGTAAGATAGCGCTGAGCATCAGGAAAGCCATGAGCGATGATCCGCCTAAAAGGGAAAGGAAGCCGCGCGTGCCGGCAGAGCCTTCAAAACCGGATAAAACCTTTGTATGGGAAGAGGAAAAACCCTCGCCTTCCAGCTTTGAGGAAATGATGAACAGGTTTAAACAGCGAAGCGATGAAAAAATATCGGATTTAAAGCGTAAGAATCCCGAAGCCCGCCGAACAAAACGCGGTGCAGGCGGAAGATGACGGTTCGGGCGGTGCGCCGTTGGCGCTCTGCCCTTTGTTTTGGAGAAAATAATGAGAGAAATTAACGTTAAAGAGATCGAAAACGCGGTTTGCAAGCTTTGCATTTCGGCAAATAAAACGCTCCCGCCCGATCTTGAAGAAAAAATTAAAACCGCAGGTGAAAATGAAAGCGACCCCACCGCCGTTTCGGTGTTTTGCGACCTTTGCGAAAACCTTTCTGCCGCAAAACAGCTTGATATCCCTATTTGTCAGGATACCGGTATGGCGGTCGTTTTTCTTGATATAGGGCAGGATGTCCATTTTACCGGCGGCGATCTTTATAACGCTGTAAATAGCGGCGTTGCCCGCGGTTACACCGGGGGGCTGCTCAGAAAATCTGTAGTCGCCGATCCTTTAAGGCGTAAGAACACCGGGGATAACACCCCCGCCGTTATCCATACAAGAATAGTGCCGGGAACCGGCGTTACGGTTACCGTGGCGCCAAAGGGCTTTGGCAGTGAGAATATGAGCAGGATCTATATGCTCACTCCCGCCGAAGGTGAAAAGGGCGTTATTTCGGCTGTGCTCGATACCGTAAAAAAAGCCGGCTCAAAGCCCTGCCCGCCGATAGTGGTTGGCGTTGGCATAGGCGGTGATTTTGAAAGCTGCGCATATCTTTCAAAACTTGCGCTCTGCCGCAGTTTAAGTCAAAGAAACAGTGATGAATATTATGCCGGGCTTGAAAACCGGCTTTTGGAAGAGATAAATAAAACCGGGATAGGTCCGCAGGGCTTCGGCGGTAAAACAACGGCGCTTGCCGTTAATATCGAGACCGCTCCCACCCATATAGCCGGTCTTCCGGTGGCTGTAAATATCGGGTGCCACGTTACAAGGCACGCCTCTTTGGTGATATAAATGAGCGATACGTATAAGCTTATAGCGCCTGTCGTTTTCGGTATCGAGAGTATCGCGGCGGAAGAATTCAGGCGTATGGGTTTCGATAACGTCCGGGTGCAGGACGGTAAGGTGCATCTTGAGGGTAACGGAAATATGCTCGCCCGCGCAAATATCTGTTCCCGCTTTGCCGAGCGCATTTTAATAAACGTGGGCGAATTTACCGCCACCACTTTTACGGAGCTTTTTGACGGTGTTAAATCTCTTCCGTGGGAGCGGTATATTTCCCGGGATAACGCCTTTCCGGTCACCGGAACAAGTGTTAATTCCGCGCTTTTCAGTATATCGGACTGTCAGTCTATCATAAAAAAGGCGATAGCCGATCGCCTTTCCCTAAAATACGGCATAAACTGGCTCCCCGAAACGGGCGCCGAATGCCGCGTTAAATTCAGTTTGCTTAAAGATACAGCAACGCTTTCGATCGATACTTCGGGCGATGGGCTGCATAAGCGGGGTTACCGCAGGATGGCGAACGGTGCCCCGATAAAGGAGACCATCGCGGCGGCGATGTGCGATCTCGCGCACATATACCCCGATACCCGTATTTACGATCCGTTCTGCGGAAGCGGAACAATACTTATCGAATCGGCGCTTATGGCGACAAAGCGCGCGCCCGGTTTAAACAGATACTTTGCGGCGGAGCGCTTTGATTTTTTGGATAAATCGGTGTGGCGGGAAGAACGCACCCGCGCGCAGGATAATATCATACATAACGTTGATTTTTCGGCTGTCGGCTCCGATATTGATGAAAACGCCGTTGAACTTACCCTTCAAAACGCAAAAAAGGCGGGCGTGGAAAGATACGTTAAGGCGCGCGTTGGTGATATAAAGGATTTTGCCGTGCCCGATCAAAGAATGATAGTTGTAACCAATCCCCCTTACGGCGAACGGCTCCTTGACGTTGAGTCATCTGAGGAATTATACAGGATCATGGGCGAACGCTTCGTTCAGGCACAGGGCAAAAAGTATTTTATTATAAGTCCGCACGATGAGTTCGAAAAGTTTTTCGGCAGAAATGCCGATAAAAAGCGCAAGCTTTATAACGGTATGATAAAGTGCAATGTGTTTATGTATTTTAAAAACGGGCAGGTGCGAGAGAGTTGAAATATTTGTTTATAGTTAACCCCGCGGCGGGTAAGGGGACTAAGCAGGAAGATATCGTAAAGGCGGTCAACGCCTATTTCGCGGATAACCCCGCGGATTATGAGGTGTATATGACCACCGCTCCCGGCGATGCTAAAACAAGGGCGAATACCGCCGCACAAAGCGGCGAGGATATCCGTATATTCGCCTGCGGCGGCGAGGGCACCGTTTTTGAGGTGCTTAACGGCATAGCCGGCTTTGATAACGTTGAGCTGGGTGTTATACCCTGCGGCTCGGCAAACGATTTTTTAAAGTTTTTCCCCGATAGCGCGCCCTTCTCGGATATCGCCGGGCAGGTATGCGGCGAAGCCGTGCCTACCGATCTTATAAGGGCAAACGATTACTATTGCCTAAACGGCTGTTCGGTGGGGATGGACGCCGTTGTGGCGCGGGATATGAGCATTTTTAAGAACTGGCGCTGGGTCTCCGGACCTATGGCTTATAAGCTCGCGGTTTTAAAGACCTTTTTGGGTAAGATAGGCGTTACGGTCGATCTTTCGGTGGACGGCGGCGAGCCAAAACGTGAAAACTGCCTTTTTGCCGTTATCGCAAACGCGCCTTATTACGGCGGCGGCTATAAAAGCGCGCCCGAGGCCGACCCGTTTGATAATATGCTTGATTTTACAAAGGTGGATACCATATCAAAGCTAAAAGTTCCGAAGTTTTTATCCCTTTACGAAAAGGGCGAACACGGCGGGCTCGACTATTGCACCTTAAAGCGCTGCCACAGTATGGAATTTACCGCCGATTCTCCCGTCCCCGTTAATCTGGACGGCGAGATAATAGAAACCACCCATATGGCTTTTTCGCTTGTTCGCGGCGGCGTTCGGTTCGTTTTGCCGCGTTCTTTGGCACAAATTGTTAAAAAATAATTAAATCTTTTTGACTTTACTTGACTTTTAGAAAATTGGGGATATAATAGTTACATATTAAAAGTGTTTGGAGGAATATTTATGACACTTAAACCATTAGCGGATAACGTTGTTATCAAGTTGACCGAGGCGGAGCAGACCACCAAAAGCGGTATCGTTCTTACTTCCGCTTCAAAGGAAAAGCCGCAGATCGCCGAGGTCGTGGCGGTGGGTCCCGGAGGGATCGTGGACGGTAAAGAGGTAGCTATGACCGTTAAGGTCGGTCAGAAGGTCGTTGCCGCCAAGTATGCGGGCACCGATATCAAGATCGGCGAAGAGGAATATACCATTCTTCATCTTTCCGATATACTCGCGATAGTTGAATAATATCATTTAAGAATTCTACGGAGGTCTTATTTATGGCAAAGAATATTATTTTCGGTGAACAGGCGCGTAAATCGCTTCAGCAGGGCGTTGATAAGCTTGCCGACGCGGTCCGTGTAACACTCGGACCCAAGGGCAGAAACGTTGTGCTCGATAAAAAATACGGTTCGCCGCTTATTACTAACGACGGCGTAACGATAGCCAAGGAAATAGAACTTGACGACCCGTTCGAGAATATGGGCGCTCAGCTCGTAAAAGAGGTATCGGTAAAAACAAACGATGCCGCGGGTGACGGGACCACCACAGCTACCGTTCTGGCTCAGGCAATGATAACCGAGGGCATGAAGAACGTTGCCGCCGGCGCAAACCCGATGATAATTAAAAAGGGTATCAAAACGGCGGTAGATACCACCGTTACTACCCTTGTTAAGAATTCAAAGAAGGTCTCGGGCAGTGATGATATCGCCCGCGTTGCCACCGTTTCTTCGGGCGATGAGCTTATAGGTAAACTTATTGCCGAGGCGATGGAAAAGGTCTCGGCGGACGGCGTTATAACCGTTGAGGAATCAAAAACCGCCGAAACCTATTCCGAGGTAGTAGAGGGTATGCAGTTCGACCGCGGATATATCACCCCTTATATGGTTACCGATTCGGATAAAATGGAAGCGGTCATTGATGACGCGCTCATCCTTATAACCGATAAAAAGATATCCAATATCCAGGAGATACTCCCGCTTCTCGAGCAGATCGTTCAGTCGGGCAAAAAGCTTGTTATTATCGCTGAGGATATCGAGGGCGAGGCGCTCTCGACCCTTATAGTAAACAAGCTTCGCGGCACCTTCACCTGCGTTGGCGTTAAAGCCCCCGGTTTTGGTGACAGGAGAAAAGAAATGCTCCGCGATATCGCCATTCTTACCGGCGGTGAGGTCATTTCCGAGGAACTCGGTCTTGAGCTTAAGGATACAACTATGGAACAGCTCGGCCACGCCCGTCAGGTCAAGATAACAAAGGAAAATACCATTATCGTTGACGGTGCAGGGGATAAGAACGCTATCAAGGATCGCGTAGCGCAGATCAGGAATCAGATAGGCACCACCACTTCCGA
>JAFZIK010000014.1 GCA_017554405.1 Clostridia bacterium
GGAATCGCATTTTATCGCATTGTTTACGTAATGGTCTTTTCTTCTGCCCGCCTGATACGTGCCGCCGTTAACTGTAAGCGAACCGCCTTTTATCAGAAACAGATCGCGCTGCATAACGATGTTGTTATCCATCATCTGTTCGTTATCGGGGACCTTTGCGGTCATCATAATCTTGCCGCCGCCTGTTCCGTCAACGTATAGACCCGCGGTATCCGGAATAAAGATGAGCGCCGCCTTCTGGCGGAAGGAGCCCGCGATAAACACGTCTACTTCCTCGGTTTGCCCCGTTTCGGCGTTATATTGATTTTCTTTTGTATACTTCGCGGTATCGACCAGCGCGTCGTCAATGGCGAGCGTATGTCCGTTAAGTTTAAGCCTTTTGTATCCCGGATTTACGGTCGCCCACAACCAGCGGTCGGTAGCGGAGTCGTAGCCCCACTTATAGGATTCATCGACCTGAATATCGATGTCCCTTACCAGAGATATGGTAATATCCCCTTCATGGGCAAGCCCGTTAAGAACGTCCTGCGCGTCAAAGGCGCTGAGGACGGTTTCCGCCGCCGAAACGGTGGTAACGGGGAAAACCGGTATAATACCCGCCAGTAAAAATACCGACAACGCTAAACTCAAAAGTTTTTTTGATAACTTACGATTCATTTTTTGCCTCCTTGCCGGATAACTGATATCAGATTTCAGACAATAGGCGCGGCTTTGCCGCGCCTTAATGCCGAAGGTAATTCATGACGTTTACGTCATTTCATGCGCGCAGGCGCAATTCATCGGTTTTCTGATTTTGCAAGAGCAAAATCAGAAGATCTCCACGTCCCAAACGATTCAGATGTCAGATCGCAGATGTCAGACGTCAGACCATAGGTGCGCCAAGGCGCAGATTAATAGATATCAACATCCCAATCAGATAAGTATTGGAACAAACGGGTAAGGTCTTTATTGTTGATCTTGCCGTCGCCGTTAACGTCGAGCGCGTCCTCGTTTACTTCAACGTCCCAATCGGAAAGATACTGGAACAAACGGGTAAGGTCTTTATTGTTGACCTTGCCGTCGTTGTTGATATCTCCGGGCTCATGACCGCCGTATTCAACAGGTTCGCTGTTGCCGGTCTTATAGCCGCATATTTCGCAGAGCTCTTCCTTAAGACCGTTTTCCTCGGCGGTGGCTTTCTTGGTGACTTTCCAGATAAGCTGATGTTCGCCGCGGTCAACGTCCTGATCGCACTCTGAGCAGTGGTGCCAGTGAACGTTTTCGTTTGAGAGCCAGCCGCCTACGGTATGGTCGGCAAGCGGTGTTTCCTCACCGTCCGCTATCTTTGCGCCGCAGCCGAGGCAATAAGTATCGCCGGAATATCCGTGCTCGGTGCAGGTTGCCGCCTCCGCGCCTCTTATCTCGGTTTCGCCGTCGTGGTTATTCGGGTCAAACTCGCCGTATTCGGTTTGGCAACGGGTGCAAACGGCTTTGCTGTGGCAGGTGGCGGTGCCGCCGGTATGACCGAGCGCCGGTATGGTTCTGCCGGATGCTATCTTTTCGCCGCACTCCTTGCAGTAAACGTCGCCGGAATAACCCGCCGCGGTGCAGGTGGCTTCCCTTGCGCCTCTGGTTTCAACCTCGGTATGCGGGCAGGTTACGGGGCCTTCGGTTCCGGTAACTATAACGTTGAAATCATACTTGCCGGTCTCGCTTCCCACCATCATCGGAAAGCCTTCGGAAAGGATATAATAGGTCTGCCCCGCTTTAAGCTGCGTTTCGATCCTGTAATTATAATCCTGGGCGTCGCCGTAATCGTAGGCTACCTGTTTGCCTTCTGAATCATAGAGGGTGCCGTCGGTAAGCCACTGGCCGGTGGTTTTGAAAACGTAGGTCCCGTCAGCGGCGGGGGTGAAGCGGGCGAGGCCCGAAAGCATGCTGCCGTCATAACTCATTGCCTTCGGAGTGTTGAGGGTCAGCACCGGTATTGTAGAGGCAAAATAGGAGATGGGTTTTACCGTTACCGTAAAGCTGCTCTTTACGCCTAAGAATTCGCAGGGCACGGTATAGGTGCCGCCCACGGTCCAGGGCTGCTCGCTCTGGGTATCTTCCCAATCGAGCCAATAGGTCTGACCGTTTATTTCCTTGCCCTTGTTGTTTTTCTCGGTCTTTTTGCCGTCCTTGAAGGTTACCGAATACGCGGGTGTGGTGTAAGGATAACGCATATAGGAAACGCCGTTATCGTCGGTGGCGCTCCACATACCGATCTTATCCATTATAACTATGTTATCTACTTCGATGCTTGCAACAGGGCATGCGATAACGCTTACCGTAAAGCTGCCTTCCACGCCGAGGAAGCTGCCGGTAACGTTATAGGTGCCGCCAACGGTCCAGTGGTTTTCCTCCTGTCCGTCCTCAAAGTTTTCAAGGTAGTAATAGCGGTCGCCGATAAGTATGCCTTCATCGCTATAATCGGTAGTTGTGCCGTCATTGAAGGTCACTCTGTATTTCGGCGAATAATTATAATTGAAATACTCGACCGTGTTTTCATCGGTGCTTATCCTGCCGTTTGAATTTTCGACCACGGTAACGTTTTGAATCTCAACGCTCTTTACGGGCGAGGGAACTACAGTAACGTTAAAGGTGGCTTCAACGCCCGCCAGGATACCGGTCGCCTCGTAGGTGCCGCCCACGGTCCAGTGAACGTTATCCTGATCGTCCTCGGTATTAAGCACATACCAGCTGTCGCCGATCTTAACGCTGTCGTAAACGTTTTCTTCTTTGCTTCCGTCCTTATAGGTCACGGAAAATCTCGGGCTGTAACGGTATTCAAAATACTTTGCGCCGGTGCTGTAATCGGTGGTGAAGTATCCGCTTGAGTTTTCTATGATCTCAAGGTCGTTTACCGTGATGCTCGCTATCGGGTTTTCGGCAACGGTAACGTTAAATGTCCCGGGTATGCCCATAAAGGTAAAATCCACTTCATAGGTGTTGCCAACCGTCCAGTGGTTTTCATACTGATCGGTGCTATACTCGATACCGAACCAGTTGTTGCCTATCCTTATGCTGCCGGTAACGTTTGCGGTATAGGTGTTATCCTTATAGAAAACGGTATACTTCGGATAAAGACCGGTGTAATAGAAATACCTCTGACCGTTTCCATCCGTGGTGAAATAACCCGAGCCGTTTTCGATAACGGTTATATCGCTTACCGTGACGCTTGAAACGGGATTTTCCGTTATCGTAACATTGCAGGTGCCATCTATCCCCGCAAAGGTGCAGGGCACGGTATAGGCGCCGCCCTCGGTCCAGTGGGTAACGCTCTGATCGTCGTTAAACTGAAGAGAATACCAGTTATCGCCGAGCTTATAGGAGCCCGTAACGGTCTTTGAAGTGCCGTCCTTAAAGGTTATAACGTATTGCGGATTTAAGTTATAGGTGTTGTATTGATAATAACTGTTGCCGAGAGCGTCGGTGGTATATCTGCCGCCGGTGTTCGCAATAAGGCTAACGTCGCTTACGGTAACGCTCTTAACGGGGTTTGGCACCACCTTTACGGTAGAGGTGGTCTTAATACCCATAAACTCATAGTCAACGGTATAGGTGTTGCCCACCGTCCAGGGTGCGCCGCCTTGATCATCATACCTTGTAAGCCCGACCGACTGACCGTTTATGGTCTTACTGTAACTGTTGGTGGCGGTATGGGTGCCGTCCTTAAAGTAAACGGTGTATTCGGGCGATACGTAATAGTGGAAAAACTCGTTGCCGTCCCAGTCGGTATCCCAATCACCGTCTAACTCCTCTATGACCTCCGCCGGCTCGATAACAACACTTTTTACCGGGCTTTCCTTTATCTCTACCTCGAAGGTGCCGCTGTAGGTCATAAAGGTGAAGGGCACGGTGTAGGTATGCCCCACTTCCCAGTGGTTTTCATACTGGTTGTCGGTAAATTGGAGGCTATAATACCTGCCGCCTACCGGGGTGCTGTATTGGGTCTTACTGCTTGAAGTGCCGTCGTCAAAATTAACGACGTATGCCGGGCGATAGGTATATCGGTAAAATTCATTACCGTTTTCATCTGTCTCAAGATCGCCGCTTGTTTGTTCGAGGATAACGGTCTTGTCAACCGTAACGCTTAATACGGGCGATTTCTTTACCGTGACTGCAAAGGCGGTCTCAAAGCCGAGGACCTCAAAAGTGACGTTGTAGGTGTTGCCCGCGGTCCAGTGGCTTTCATACTGATCGTCATAGTAATGCGGATAGTAGGAATTACCGCCGTATTCAATATAATTCCTTACCTTACCGGAATTCGTTCCGTCATCAAAATAAACGGTGTAGTTAGGCATACTGTAGGAATAGCGGAAATATGAGTTTCCGCCGGAATCGGTATCGGTATAACCGTCAACGCTCTCAAGAACGCTTACCGCGTCAAACTCTATGCGCGTTATGGGCGAAGCTTTAACGGTAACGTTAAAAGAACATTCAATACCGGCAAAGGTGCAGGGTATCTGATATGTTTGACCCGCTTCAAAATGCGTGTTTCTCTGATACTGATAAACGTTATAGTCAAGATAATACGTATTGCCGTTAAACCGGGTGCCGCCGGTAGTCTTTTCGGACTGACTGCCGTCCCTGAAACGGACGGTATACGCCGGTGAATTTATGTAATAGTAGAAATACTCGTCGCCGTTGTTATCGTAGGTAGTATAACCGTCTACGCCGGATATCAGCACAACGTCGTCTATATCAATGCCGAGTATCGGATGCGGCTCAACCCGGACGCTGAACGTTCCCGTAATATCCATAAAGGTATAATCAACTTCATAGGTCTCACCGACTTCCCAGTGGTCTTCCTCCTGGTAATCGTTGCCGATATTGAGATAATAGGTATTGCCGACTACTTCCTTGGAGCCGGTGCCGGTCTCGGAAACCGAGCCGTCCGCAAAATGGAGTGTAAACGCCGGAGTATCGTAGCTATAATGGTAATACGTTTCGCCGTCGGCGTCGGTATCGGTATAACCGCCGACGTTTTCGTAAACCACTATTTCTTCAAACTCTATTTCCTCAACGGGGTTGCTTATAACGTTTACGTTAAACTCATATTCCTTGCCCGCGAAAGTTGCCGTAAACGTATTTTTCCCGAATCTGAGATGATTCCTATACTGGTCAATATTATAACTCAGATATTCGTTTACGCCGGGTAAAATCTGTGTGCCGTAACTTGTTTTTTGCGATTGTGTGCCGTCCTTATAATAAACGGTGTAGAACGGCGCACCTATATTGTAATAATAATAGAACGGGTTTCCGTCATTATCTGTATCTTCTCTGCCGCCGAAGCCCTCGATAACGGTTATATCGTCTATAACAACGTTGCTTACCGGGCTTTCGTTTACAATCACGTTAAAGCTGGTCTCGAAGCCGCAGATAGTGCAGGGGATAACGTAGGTCTGCCCCGGCATAAAATGCTGATCGTATTGGTCTATACTGTAGTTAAGCGAGTATCTGTTGTTATATATGGTCTTACTGCTACTGTTTGTTTCGGTTTGAGTTCCGTCATAGTAAACGGTATATTCGGGGTTGTTATAATAGTAATAATAGAATTTCTCGCCGTCATCGCCCGTGGCGGAATAACCGCCTACGTTTTCGTTAAGCACTATATCCGAAATAACAACGTTGGTTATCGGGCATTCCACAACGCTTACGTTATAACTGCAAGCCACGCCCGCAAAGGTGCAGGGCACGGTATAGGTGTTACCCGCCGTCCAATGCACGGTGCCCTGATTATCGTTCCTGTTAAGGTGATAATAATCGTTCAGCACGTATTTATCGCTCGCATCGGTTTCGGACTGTGTTCCGTCCTTATAATAAACGGTATACTTGGGCGCGTTATAGTTATAGTAATAATAGTCTTCGCCGGTATTCCAGTCATGAGTAGTATATCCGCCCTGCTCTTTTATTACCTTAACGTCCTCGATAACAACATGATCTACCGGGTTTTCAACAACGCTTACCTTAAAGGTGGAACTTATTCCGGCAAAGGTAAAGGGCACCTCGTAATCGCCGAGCGCGTCCCAGTGGGTTTCATCCTGATGGTCATTGTATTCAAGATAGTAATACTTACCGTCGATATAGGTGCTGAAATCGGTGGTATACGGCGCGGTGCCGTCCTTATAATAAACGGTATAGGAAGGGCTGTAGTATTTGTAATGGAAATACTCGTTATCATCGTTGTCGGTATATACGCTGCCGCTTACATCCTTAATGACCTGTATAGGTTTAACCTCAACGCGGTCAACAGGGTTTGTGTATTCAATAAGCTTTACGGTAAAATCCGCGCTGTTTGACGCGTTGTAAAGCCGCGAGAGCAGATAATAGGTCTCGCCCGCGGTCGCATTAAACCTTAATTTGAAGTTTCTGCCTTCACCGCCGTCGTCATTGGATGATATCTCATTGCCGGAAGAATCAAGCAACGTAACGTATGTATCCGAGCTTCCGGTGGAAAAGAATACGTAATCTCCGTCGCTTTCCGGCGTAAATTTGAACGCGCCGGACTGCTCGGTGCCGTCATACGAAACGTCTGTTTCGGTATCGAGAGCGATAACCGGCGCGGCGGCAAAATCCTCCACGCTGTCATACGCCAACGCCTCAAAAACAGAAGCGGGTATCAGCGAAACAATAAGTATCACCGATAAGCCCACCGCCAATAATTTTTTAAGTGTTCTGCTCATAAAATAACCTCCGCTGCATTTATCGTTAAATATATTATAATATTTAATTACGTTTAAGTCAACATAATAAATGTGCGGCGGGTTTCCCCGCCGCAATTCACAAATCAGATCGCAGATATCAGATTACAGACAATAGGTGCGCCGAATCAGATACCGGATTTCAGATATCAGATGTCAGACAATAGGTGCGCCGAAGGCGCAATATATAAAGCGGTGGGCTTTCGCCCACCGCACCTTATATCTGATGTCTGACATCTGTCATCTGCTGTCTGAATCGTCCCGCCCTGCCGTAGCGGCTAAAGATAACCTGATTTGATTCAGGTGGTTGTGAGCCGGACAGCTTCGCGCTCCCTTCTTCCGTTATCGGCACAGCCGCGGGAGGTCTGCAAGCCCACTGCCCGAGCGTCATTCCCAAAATTTATAGTTGTAGGGTTATAAAAGCGCGGTTCGCGAACAGCGCAGGACTTAATAATATTATATGCGATATACCCCGTTACTTTTCGTCTATCTCAAAAAAGTTTTCAAGGCGGTCAACAAACGCGTCGGCGATGGTTTCGTATTCATCGTCGTCCTCTATCTCATAGAAGTATTCCTCGCCGTTCTCCTCGCCTACCTTAACGATAACAAGCTCGCCCGAATCGTCAAGCATTTTCTTAGGATCGTCATAGGTGGGAAGAAGCGCAAGATAACGCGCTTCATCGGTCTCGATCGCATCGAGCACCTCAAAATTATACTCCTTGCCCTCGTCGTCACTAAGCGTTATAAGGTCGGGATCGTATTCTTTACTGTCAGCCATTTTATCGCCTCCGTTACGTTTATTTTAACCTAAAGCGGCAAAATAGTCAATACCGGCAATACCACGGCGCGCTGCCAAATGTTTGAAACCCGCTATTTTAAAGGGTTTTGGGGCTGTTTATAAAAAATTTACAAAAATTATTAACTTTTGCTTGACAAATTGTGAAGTTTGCATTATAATAAAGACAGAAAAAAGAAAGGGTGAGTCCAAAGAACAGTTTAGTCTGACCCCGAACCTCGAAATCGAAGAGAAAGCGGTGAGTCCAAAGAACAGTTTAGTTTAACCCGAACGAAATTTTATGAAGGTGAGTCCGATGTACACGTAAAGTAACCCAAGGCAGAATTTTTTAAGAGGCGATCATTATGTTATTTTTAAGTAATAGAAACCCCAAAAAATTCTAAATTATAAAGGTGAACTCCAATGTACAGTTAATATAACCCTCGCGGTATGACCGCGAGGGTTTTTTGTTGGGGACGGTGCGGGCACCGTCCCGTTTTTTATATGCGCCGCAAATCAGATCACAGATTACAGAAATCAGATTTCAGACCGTTGGTGCGCCAAAGACGCGTTTATATATTGCGGCAACGCCGCAAGGCAAACATCACCTCGGCTCCGCCTTATTCCGTTTGGTTGCCCAAAAACTTTGCCGCCACGCCGGCAAGCTTTACGTCGCTTTCAAAAGGGCGCACGGCGCGCTCGTTACGAAGGAACACCACCGCGCCGGTTATATCGCCCGCCGAAATTATCGGCACGGCAACGCATATCTCGTGATCCGCGCCAGAGAGCGCATACAGCACCTCGCCGGTTTCACAAACCTTGGTGCGGCGCTCCTCACAAATGCGCTCAAGATCGGTGCTTACCGGGCGTTCGAGCACGTCCTTTTTTGAAACGCCCGCCGCGGCTATGCAGTGATCGCGGTCGCAGATTATTACCGAAAGATTGGTGCTTGTAGCGAGCGCCTCGGCATACTCCGAAGCGATACTCGAAAGCTCGCCCATAGGCGAGTATTTTTTAAACACAACTTCCCCGCCCGCGCCGGTGAATATTTCCAGCGGGTCGCCCTCGCGGATACGCATGGTGCGGCGGATCTCTTTTGGTATCACTACCCGCCCTAAATCATCGATTCTTCTTACTATCCCCGTTGCTTTCATATATAAGAACCTTACCTTTCTAAAAAACGGGAGATTTTTGAAAGGTGCCAAGAACCTTGTTGCTCGGTGTCCTCGCAATAAAAATCTCCTTTTATCCGGTGTGTTGTTAGTATTTGTGATAAAAGGAGATTTATTCTTTTGTTTTATTGATTTAACGGATTTAAAGACGCCTCGGTTTTTTTCTGCTTTTCCTTTAAATGCGGATAAATATACTTCCTAAATACTATCGGCAATCACTATGAGGGTTGTTATTATCATTCTTTTTTCGAGCCCTTTGCCGGCTTGGTTGTTTCCGGCTGTTCCTCCGGCGTTTTCTTTATATAAGGCGCCTCGCCCTGCGGCAAAGGCTCCGGCGGATTCTGCAGCGGCTCTTCATCGGCGCTGTTTTCACTGCGCAAAAGATCGTCAAGGCTTGAATCGAAAAACGCCGCTATCGCTTTAAGGTTCTCGATATCGGGAACGCCCCTGCCGCCGAGCGGCAGGGGCGATATCCTTTACATTATTATTTGCTCGCGCCGCAAACGCCGCAGACATAACCGGTTATAACAATTTCGTCATACGCTTCTTTATCAACGACCCATTCTTTTTCATAATAATATTCATTGTCTTTGACCGTGGTATACTGTGAACGCAGTATTGTTATCGGATCACCGCTGTAAGAAGGCTTATGCGCATTATCAAAATGATTATAATACTCATCAAGTGAGGCAAACTTGTTATAACATATAGGGCATTTATACTTTGTTACTTTCGTGCTTTTTTGCACGTCCTCATAATGCCCTACCTCATCGTGGTGAACAACCTTTGTTTGCTTTTGCCAAACGTGACCGTATTTATCGCACTGGCTTAACGCGCTTCCCGACGAACTGCCCGAACCGGACGAACTGCCCGAACCGGACGAACTGCCCGAACCGGACGAACTGCCCGAACCGGACGAACTGCCCGAACCGGACGAACTACCTGAGCCGGACGAACTACCCGAACCGGACGAACTACCCGAACCGGACGAACTGCCTGAACCGGACGAACTACCTGAACCGGACGAACTGCCCGAACCGGATGAACTGCCCGAGCTCGACGAACCGCCGGAGTAATTACCTCCGTAAGCGGTGCCGCCTTGGCTGCTTGAGCCGCTTTGACTGCTTGCGCCCGAGTAACCGCCGCCGGAAGCACCGGAGCCGTTATATGAAGCGGTTTCTACGCCCTGCGACCCGTCGGTATCGCCCGGATAGCTTTCGCCGTTATCGTAAGAGTCGCCTTGACTTTCATCCCGCGATCCTTCATCCGCCGTAATTACGGTCACGCCCCGGGTCGTGTCGGCGGTATTTACCCTATTAGTATCAAAGCCCTCGATCTCGTTTGCAAAGGAAAGCCCCGGCAGCTGCTGAGTATAATAATCATCATAATTCAAAATGTAATTATATTTACTTAAATCAAGCCCGTCTACCGCCGTATATTTGCCGCAAAGCGAGTCGCATTCCCATTCTTCGACACTTTTATGAAAATGCATAAATACCGAATCATTTCCCGAGAATATGAATGTTATATAGTATCTATCGTCATAGTTATTTGCGTTCAACGCCAACATTACAATCGGCTGGTCTTGATATTTTGTGTGTATAACTCTTGATCCAAACCTAAATGATTTTATAAAACTGCCTTTGCTATCTCTAAATCCCACATAGAATCCCTCGCTATTGGGAAAATCGGAGGTGTCGCCAAAAGCAACTACTGTATCAGTAGTGTCTTTATTTGTCCATGCTCCTTTAGTTTTATATATAAAATTTTTCAGGACAGAGCAAGCCTTTTCCGCCGCGTCGTCGTTTCCGTTTTTTGCCGCCGTCTGAAGCGCGTTGAACGCTTCGCCGTATTTGCCCTCTATATGAAGCGCCACCGCATAATAATACTCCGCGTTTTTCCAAAGGCCGTTATCCGCCTTTTTAAGGTATGCCGCGGCTTCTTTAAATTCCTTTTGATTATAGAGCTTGGTTCCGTAATAACTGCAAAGCTCTTTATGCTTTTGGCTGCAGTTGTTATAGTCGCCGAGCTGCGAAAAAAGCTCTATCGCCCGGGGGTAATTTTCGGTTTTTACGTTATATAATGCGTATTCATATTTCCACTCGTTTGAAAGATCGGCGGAATCTTTATAGGATATTCTTTCTATTTCTTTTATGGCGTTTTCGTAATCGCCCTTTTTATAAAGCTCTTTTGCATACAGGTAAATACACTTATTATAGTTTTCATCGGCGTCTTTCGTGCCTATGGTGCCATATATTTCGGCGGCCGCCAGATAATCGCCCCTATCCATAAGCTTGCCCGCTTTTTTCATTTTAATAAAATAATTGGCAAACGGCGTAACGACAGTAAGTATTATCGCCAAAACGGCAATCACTATGAGGGTTGTTATTATCATTCTTTTTTTCGAGCCCTTTGCCGGCTCTGTTGCTTCTGCCGGTTCTTCGCCTGTTTCCTGCGCATAAGGAGCTTCGGCCTGCGGCAAAGGCTCCGGCGGATTCTGCAGCGGCTCTTCATCGGCGCTGTTATCACTGCGCAAAAGATCGTCAAGGCTTGAATCGAAAAACGCCGCTATCGCTTTAAGGTTCTCGATATCGGGAACGCCCCTGTCCGCCTCCCATTTTGCGATAGCCTGGCGGGAAACCGAAAGTTTTTCCGCCAGCTGCTCCTGCGTATAACCCATATTTTGCCGCATAGTTCTGATCTTTTCCCCAATTGTCATCAACAAGATCCCCCTGTGTGTGTTTTTGCATTTCCATTATACAAAACGGGCGCAAAAACAACAAGATGTTTTTCGTAATGGCAAATGCTACTTTTCGTAGCGCTCTTTGCTACCGTTATTTCCGCAATAAAAATTTCGGGCTCCGGAAGACGTTCCGGAGCCCTCAAATGCATTTTTGTTTTACTTTAGATAAATAGATAATTCTACGGATCAGCCGCCTATTAAACCGTTCATTTCCTTATAACAGTCGTCACAGATCGCGATTTCCTCGCCCGCGCCGGTGAATATTTCCAGCGGGTCACCCTCGCGGATACGCATGGTGCGGCGGATCTCCTTAGGTATTACGACCCGTCCTAAATCGTCGATTCTTCTTACTATCTTTCATATATAAAATCTCCTTTGCCGAATTGATAACACTGATATTATCTGTAGGCAAATGAGATTTATTCTTTTTATTATTGTTTGCTTTTGCTTGCAAGCCGAAGCTTAAAGTGGTAAAATGTTTGCGAGGTGAGAAAATGCCCGTTTATGAAAATTTAAGCCCGGAAATTGCCGAAAAGGTTGCTTTGCGGAAAACGAGCGACTATGCTTTTGCGGACAGTAACGCTACACGTCGTGACAACACGCACGATAAGCCGGATGCCGTTCGCACGCCGTTTATAAGAGATTGCGATAAAATACTTCACTGCCCTTTTTATAATCGATATGCTGACAAAACGCAGGTGTTCTCGTTTTATAAAAACGATGATATTTCGCGGCGCGCTCTGCACGTTCAGCTTGTTTCCCGGATCGCGCGGACTATCGGCAAGGCGTTAGGACTTAACCTTGAACTTATAGAGGCGATCGCCATCGGTCACGATATAGGGCATACACCGTTCGGTCACGCGGGCGAAAGTTTTCTTGACGAGGTTTATTTTGAGCATACAGGCAGGCATTTTGCTCATAATATACACTCTGTAAGGGTGCTTGATAAAATCTTTCCTTATAATATAACGCTTCAAACGCTATCCGGTATCGCCGCGCACGACGGCGAGCTGGAACTCGCCGAATACCGCCCTAAGCCGCTACACAGTTTCGCCGAATTTGACGCGCAAATTGAAAGCTGTTACATAGATAAAGGAAATATCAAAAATCTTGTCCCCTCAACACTTGAAGGGTGCGTCGTTCGTATTTCGGATATTATCGCCTACCTCGGCAAGGACCGGCAGGATGCCGAACGCGCCGGGCTTTTAGCGGATACCGATTACGCCGGCGGCGCTATCGGGGTTATTAACGCCGAGATCATAAACAATCTTGTCGTAAATATCATTGAGAACAGTTTCGGTAAGCCGTATATCAAAATGGACGCCGAGCATTTCGCCGCGCTAAAACATGCAAAAGCGGATAACTATGAACTGATTTACAACAACAAAAAAGTTTCCCACACCCTTAATACCACCGTTAAACCGATGATAAAAGCGGTGTATGAGAAACTCTTAAATGACCTTGAAAATAATAATACCGATTCGATTATTTACAAGCACCATATTGATTATGTGAATAAGGCACATTATAACCGCGTAAGCCCCTATGAAAGCGAAGAGCCGAACCAAATCGTTGTAGATTATATTGCAAGCATGACCGACGATTATTTTATAGAACTGTATAATCATCTGTTCCCGAACGGTGATTTGAAAATTGAATATAAAGGGTATTTTGATTAACCCACATTGCATAGCAGAGGAGCATTTTCCTCTGCTATGCTTTTTTGTCTCTCGGGCAGTCCTTTGGCGGTTGGTGGCAAAGCGGGTGTAGTAGTATCCGAAATCACAAACTTTGAGCGTATCCAGTTCCCGGCTATACTAACAAATAATATCGTTTTACTGCTATAAGGAATTACATTACTCTCAAACCGGAAAATCAGCTCACTGGCGACCGAATCGGTCAAAGTCCTGTTTGGCGGTTTCAATGTCCGCTTTTTTCTCTTGAACGTTCGGTTTTTCAGAATTGAAAAATCTTCGCTTTTTAGGTATAATATATAAAAGGTTCCCGGAAAACCGGGGCCGAGGGAGGGATGCAAATGCGGGAAAGAACTGTTGATAACGAGATCCGGCTTATCCCTTATTACAGAAACGACGGGGTATCGCTTCCCTGGTATCAGGACCCGGACGTATGCAAACAGGTGGATAACCGGGATGAGCCTTACGACCAAGAACTTTTACATAATATGTATGATTATCTCTGCGCTCACGGGGAGTGCTATTACATTGAATACCGGGGCAACCTGGTGGGCGACGTTTCGCTGAGGGATAACGCCGAGGTCGCCATTGTTGTTTGCAAAGAGTTTCAGAACCGCCATATCGGCAGGCGCTGTATAAAAGAGATCCTGCGTATTGCCGAGGAAAAAGGGCTTGACCACGTTGACGCCCAGATCTACGCGTTCAACAGTCAGAGCCGGCGTATGTTCGAATCGGTCGGCTTTTATAAGACCGGAGAAGAGCGTTACAGGTTCGACCTATGAAAACGTTATTGATAAAAATCCTGCAATATGATAAAATATTTTCACTAAACGAACCGGGAGGATCGCTATGAGCAAAAATGCCAAGATCATACTTGCCGTTATCGGCATTATCGCCGTTATAGCCGTTGTTGCGGTCATTGCAATAAAGCCGGATGATTATGAACAGTCCGGCAATTCAAACCGATCGGGCAAAAAGTCGGCCGGGAGCGCCGAGACCGCGCCTGATTTTACGGTAAAGCTCAGCAACGGTAAAAAGTTCACCCTTTCGGATCATAAAGACGAAGTGGTGCTTCTCAATCTATGGGCGACCTGGTGCCCGCCGTGCGTTGGCGAGCTGCCCGCCTTTGAACAGCTTAAAAACGATAATATCGACGGTCTCGTTATAGTAGCTGTAAACTGCGCCGAAGAAAAAAGCACGGTCGATTCCTTTATCGATGAAAACGGCTATACCTTCAATATCGCATACGATGAGAGCGGTTCGGTAATAAAGCTTTATCCCACCGACGGGATACCGTATACGCTGATAATAGCGGACGGTGAGGTGAAAAAAACCTTTCTCGGCGCGCCGAGCGACCCTTATGGCGAATATAAAAGCGCCGTTGAGGAATATCTGAAAAAATGAAAAGAGTAAAACTGTTTTTAGCGCCCGCGCTTTTGATACTTGCCGTTATTCTTATAGTTGCCGGCATTCTCGGCGGCGGCTTCGCCGACCTTTTAAACAAAGCGCGGATGATCTGCTACGAATGCATAGGCATAGGGTGACCCGCCATGAAAAACAAAAAGAACAAGCCCTCGGGCTTCCCGTTCAGGCGGTATACCCAGTTACTTACCGCCGTTTTATACAACGCCAATCTCGGCGGGTTCATTACCGGAAAAATATATAAGGGCGATACCAAAGGGGTCTGCGTTCCGGGGCTTAACTGCTACTCCTGCCCCGGTGCTATCGGCGCCTGCCCGCTCGGAAGCTTACAATCGGGATTGCTTTCATCGAAATACAGAATACCTTATTATATTCTCGGAACCCTTCTGCTCTTCGGTCTGCTTTTAGGGCGGCTTATCTGCGGATTTCTCTGCCCGTTCGGTTTTTTGCAGGAACTGCTGCATAAAATACCGACGAAAAAGATCAAAAAATGCCGGGCAACACGCATACTTTCAAAACTTAAATATGCTATTCTTGTTGGATTTGTGATCGTTATCCCGCTTTTTAAGCTTGCGCCCGGCTTTTGCAAATACATCTGCCCCGCAGGAACGCTTGAGGGCGGCATACCGCTTGCGATAACCAACGAAACGCTGAGATCAATGCTCGGTTTCCTGTTTTCCTGGAAGACGTTCGTGCTGGCGTTGACGCTTCTTATATGCGTTTTCTGCTACCGCGCGTTCTGCCGCTTTATCTGCCCGCTCGGCGCCTTATATTCTCTTTTTAACCCTATCTCGTTTTTCGGGATAAAGGTGGACGCCGCCAAATGCACCCGCTGCAACGCCTGCGTTAAAGCCTGCAAAATGGACGTAAAAAAGGTATGCGACGGCGAATGTATACAGTGCGGCGAATGTATTAAAAGCTGCCCTCAAAACGCTATATCATACGGCGTTAAATACTTTGAAAAAAATAAACCCGGAAGAAAATAAAATCTTCCGGCTTTTTCTATTCTTTTTCGCTGCGGTTTATCATTTCCTCGATCATACCGCGATGAAGCTCGCAGAAGCGGGATATCATACTCTTAACGTCGGGCTCCATCCGCTGATCGAGCCAGTTTATCACGGTGCCGAAGCAAACGCTTTTATAAAAGCGGCCTATTATCTCGGCGTCAAACGCGTTTACGTTTTTGCCCTTCACAAGCGTTTTACCGTAAGAATCAACTATATAATCGCAAACCTTCCAGAGATACTGCTCAAAAATATCACGGTTCACCGAATTGTATATATGCAGTATCGCTTTTTTATTGGTTGAAGCAAAATCGGTAACGGCATAAAGCGCGGTTTCTGCCGATTCTATAGTAGGATAGTCGTTTATGATCCTATCCGCCTGTTCGCGCACCATCTCCTCTATAAGCATAGGGAGATCCTGATAATGATAATAAAAGGAGTTGCGGTTGATACCGCATTCTTCAACTATCATTTTTACCGAGATTTGCGTAAGAGGCATACGTTCAAGCAATGAAATAAAGGTTTTTTTAATCAGTTCTTTTGTAAGATTGGTCACCGCTCTTATCTCCTTTGCGCCGTGATCGACGGCCTTAAACCGATTATAACAAATATCCTTTTAAAAAACAAGTTGTTAGGCATTATTTGTTTTTTGTCTGAAAAACAGACACGGCATTTTTAATGCCCGTTTAAATATCGGTGTTACGGAATAATATTATAACGTATGGGAGGGATCTATATGAAAATGCGTTCCACCGGTTTAATGAGCACGGCAAAGATCGGATATATAGTTATGTCCGCTGTGTTTTGCGTTGCCGGGCTGGCTTTTATTATCAGACCGGATATTTCCGCGGCATTCCTCGGTTATCTACTCGGCGCCGCGATGGTCGTGTTCGGAGCGATAAAGATAATCGGTTACTGTTCAAAGGATCTTTACAGGCTTGCCTTTCAGTATGATCTTGAATTCGGCATTATCCTTATCGTTATCGGCGCGATCATACTTTTGAAGCCTTTTGACGCGCTGAATCTTATATTTATAGCAACCGGCATTGCCACACTTGCCGATTCGCTTTTTAAGGTCCGCATAGCACGGGACGCCAAAAACTTTGGCATAAGCACCTGGTGGGTCATACTTGCTTTTGCGATCCTTGCGGGGCTTATCGGGATAATACTTGTAATACGCCCGCTTGAAAGCGCTAAAATACTTACGGTCATCCTCGGCATATCGATGCTGTTCGACGGCGCGCTTAACCTTTGCGTTGCAATAAGCACCGTTAAGATCATCAAGAACCAGTATCCCGACGTTATAGAGGCGGAGTTTTACGAAACGGAGGCGGATAACAAATGAAATTTGCAAGAGCGGTGGTAAAATACCGCATACTTATACTTATAATCGCACTGGCGCTTATGATCCCATCCGTTTTCGGATACATAGCCACAAGGGTCAATTATGATATGCTCGACTATCTGCCGGAAGATATGGAAACGGTAAAGGGTCAGAACGAACTGATGAACGACTTCGGCAAAGGAGCTTTTTCGTTTATAATCGCCGAAAATATGCCGGCAAAGGACGTTGCCGCGCTGAAAGAAAAGATCGAGAAGGTCGACCATGTTGAAACGGTCGTATGGTATAACAGCGTTGCCGATCTTTCAGTGCCTATGGAAATGCTCCCTGAAAAGGTTTATAAGGCTTTCAACAGCGATAATTCGACCTTGATGGCGGTGTTTTTTGACAGTTCTACTTCGGCTGACGTAACCATGGACGCCATTCGTGAGATAAGATCGATCGCCGGCAAACAATGCTTTGTTTCCGGAATGAGCGCGCTGGTGACCGACCTTAAGGACCTTTGCGAACGGGAGGAACCGGTTTACGTTGCTATCGCCGTTGCGCTTGCAACGGTCGCAATGCTTCTGCTTCTCGATTCATGGCTGGCGCCCTTTGTTTTCCTGCTTTCGATAGCCATGATGATAGTTATCAACCTCGGCTCAAACTATTTCCTCGGGGAAATATCATATATAACAAAGGCGCTTTCCGCCGTTTTACAACTTGCCGTAACGCTTGATTATTCGATATTCCTTTGGCACAGCTACAACGAACAACTTAAAAAATACAGCGACAAAAAGGAAGCCATGGCGGTAGCGGTACACAACACCTTTACAAGCGTTTTGGGCAGCTCCATAACAACGGTGGCAGGGTTTATTGCGCTTTGCTTTATGTCCTTTACAATGGGGCGCGATCTCGGTATCGTAATGGCGAAGGGCGTTTTGCTGGGCGTTATCGGCTGCGTTACGGTGCTTCCGGCGCTTATCCTGCTTTTCGATAAGCCGCTTCAGAAAACACGGCACCGGTCGCTGATACCCGGTATGCGGAAGCTATCGGGCGCCGCCGTAAAGATATTCCCGGTGTTTATCGTTATTTTCGCGCTTATTATCCCGCCCGCATATTACGGATATAGCAAGACCAACAATGAAGTTTATTACGATATGGGCGAATGCCTGCCCAAGGATATAGAATATGTGATCGCCAACAGCAAACTGCGTGAAGAATTTGATATCGCTTCAACGCATATGCTCCTTGTTGACGCGGACATAAGCTCCGCAGACGTTCGCTCAATGATAAAAGAAATGGAGCAGGTGGACGGCGTTAAATACGTTCTGGGGCTTGAATCGGTGATCGGCTCCGCGGTGCCGGAAGAAATACTGCCCGATTCGCTGACCTCGGTCCTTAAAAGCGGCAAATGGAAGCTTATGCTAATAAATTCCCGGTATCGCGTGGCGAGCGACGAGGTCAACGCCCAGATAAGCGAGCTTAACGGTATTTTAAAGAAATACGACTCGGGCGGTATGCTTATAGGCGAAGCGCCTTGTATGAAAGATATGATCGAAACCACCGATCACGACTTTAAGGTAGTTACGGTCATATCGGTCCTGGCGATATTTATTATTATAGCCCTCGTGGAAAAGAGCATTTCTTTACCGTTTATCCTGATAGCGGTCATAGAAGCGGCAATATTTATCAACCTCGGTCTGCCGCATTATTTAGGGCAAAGTCTTCCCTTTATCGCTCCGATCTGCATAAGCACCATACAGCTTGGAGCCACGGTAGACTATGCGATACTGATGACAACGCGGTATAAATCCGAGCGTATCGGCGGTTCCGATAAGCGCGAAGCGGTGATAACGGCGCTCGCGACCTCGATACCTTCAATAATCGTTTCGGGTATGGGACTGTTTGCGGCGACCTTCGGCGTGGCGATCTTCTCGAATCTCGATATGGTAAGCTCGCTTTGTATGCTCCTTGCAAGAGGCGCGATAATCAGTATGGCGCTTGTTATACTAACCCTGCCCGCGCTTCTTATGCTTTGCGATAAGCTTATCTGTAAAACAACGGCGGGTATGACGCATATATGCACAAATAATACGAAAGCAGAGGTAATCAACAATGAAAAATAATGCGTTAAAAATAACGGTTTTATGCCTTTGTGCCGCACTTGTTTTGAGTGCCGCCGGCGTTGCGGCTTTTGCGCGGATAAATAACAGCGAAAACGCAAAACAGCAGACCGCCCGGATCACTTCAATGAAAGCGCCCGAGGAGGCGGAAGTTACCAAGGATGAAACGGTATACGTTATAGCCGGGGCAGATGGCGCCGTAAGCAAAATAATCGTAAGCGACTGGATCAAAAACGCAATTGGCGCCGAAACGGTGGAGGATAGCACACAGCTTGAAAACACCGTAAACGTAAACGGGAATGAAACCTATGAAATGGGCGGCGAAAACAGCCGCGTATGGGACGCGCACGGCAACGATATTTACTATCAGGGCAATATTGAAAAAGAGCTCCCCGTAACGCTTAAGGTAAGCTATAAGCTTGACGGCGTAAGTATTACTCCGGATATGCTAAAAGGCAAAAGCGGAAAGATCACCATCCGTTTTGATTACCAAAACAGGCAGTATGAAACGGTAAATATCGGCGGCACAGAGCAAAGGATCTACGTTCCGTTCGCCATGCTTACCGGACTGATCCTCGATAACGATACATTTAAAAATGTTGAGGTTTCAAACGGCAAACTTATAAACGACGGCTCAAGGACCGTTGTTGCGGGGTTAGCTTTCCCGGGACTTCAGCAGAATCTTGATATCGATCCCGAAAAATTCCAGATCCCCGATCATATAGAGATAACGGCAGACGTGCAGAATTTTTCGCTCGGTATGACCGTAACGGTTGCAACAAACGGGTTGTTCGGTGATCTTGATACCGACCGCCTTAATGACGTTACAGAGCTTAATTCTTCACTTACCGAACTTTCCGACGCGATGAAACAGCTTATTGACGGTTCCTCAAAGCTATATGACGGACTCTGCACCCTTCTCGATAAATCGAAGGAACTTGTTTCCGGTATAAATCAACTTGCCGCGGGTGCCGGCGCACTCAAAGAAGGCGCCTCCCGGCTTGACGGCGGCATAGGCGAGCTTCAAAACGGTGTAAACGAGCTTTCAGGCGGGCTTGAACTTCTTGCTTCAAACAACGATACTTTAAACAGCGGCGCCGCGCAGGTATTTGGCACCCTTCTTGCAACCGCAAAAACGCAGATGACGGCGGCGGGGCTGACCGTCCCTGATATGACGCCCGAAAACTACGCGGCGGTTTTAAACACGGTGATCGATTCGCTTGACGACGAAAAGGTCTACGCGCAGGCTCTCAAGACCGTTACCGAGGGCGTTGAGGCAAACCGCGGTTATATAGAAGCGCAGGTAACGGCGGCGGTCACAGCCCAAGTCGAAGCGGGCGTTACGGCGGCTGTAAGAGAAAACGTTGCCGCAGGGGTGATCGCGGCGGCTACCGGTATGGATAAAGATGATTATGATCAGGCGGTTTCGGCGGGTCTTGTTGATGCCACCACGCAAACCGCGATAAACAACGCTGTTGACGCTCAGATGGCGACCGATGATATAAAGGCGCTGATAGCACAAAACACCGCCGCGAAGATGGGCACCGAAGAAATAGAGGGACTGATAGTGCAAAACACCGAGGCGCAGGTCCAGAAGGCGATAGCCGATACAATGGCGGGCGAAGAGGTCCAGGCAAAGCTTGCCGCCGCTTCAAGCGGAGCCGCACAGGTGATAGCGCTTAAAACCTCGCTTGACAGCTACAACGCGTTTTACCTCGGACTTAAGAGCTACACGGCGGGCGTTGCACAGGCGGCAGTCGGCGCGGCACAGCTAAAGGACGGCGCGGCACAGCTTAAAGAGGGCAGCGCACAGCTTTCAGCCGGAGCGGATGAATTCTATAACGGTATACTAACTATGAAGAACGGCGCGCCAGCGCTTGTAAGCGGAGTTACGCAGCTTCGTGACGGCGGTATGATGCTCTCAAGCGGACTTAAGGAGTTCAACGAGAAGGGCGTTCAAAAACTCGTAAGCGCGGTTCGCGGCAACGTGGGCGAGCTTATAGAGCGCTTGAAAGCTACCGTAAAGGTTTCCGAAAACTACCGCAATTTCGCAGGCATAGCGGACGGTATGGACGGTCAGGTTAAATTTATCTACCGCACCGAAGAGATCGCGCCGTGATACTTATATAAGCGCACAAAAACACGCGCCTTTTGGTAACCAAAAGGCGCGTTTGTTTTTATTTTCCCGGTCAGGGGATGATAATATGATTATCGCCTAAAAGGAATACGTAATCCCGGCTTTTTATGATCTTTGCAAGATCAAAGGAGTCCTCCGGGGCTCTTTTTGCAAGCATTATAAGCGCCGCCGCGTTATAGTGACCCTCCTCGTGAAAATCACTGCCGCCAACGCAGATATCTATGCCGTTTTCCTTGGCATAAAGCGCGCTTGTTGAGTTGCGGCTGTTGTGATTCGGGTGAAAATTCATGGTCTCGATACCGTCTAAATATCCGGGGTCTATAAGGGTCATACCGTTTCTGAAGGGGTGCGCCTGAACAAACAGACTGTCTTTAAGCTGAACGTTCTTGCGAAATTCCGCCACGCCTTTTTTAAAATGATCGTATGCCGCTTCGAGGATCTCCCTGTTTACGCCGTAGATAAGATAATCGTTGTTGTTTTCCTCAAACCTGACCTCACAGCCGAGCAGCATATTTATGCCGTAAGGCTTTGCCCCCGCCTTGAGTTTTTCATAACCCTCGAGGTATGCGTCGATCCCCTCTTTTCTGGATCTGCCGGTCAAGGTGTGGTTATCGCTCGAATAATGGTTTGTAAGGCAGACCGTTTCGATCTTCTTTTCGGCGTAAAGCTCATAAAACCGCTCGTTCGTGCAGGAACAGCAGCCGCTTATAGGCATTGAATGCGCGTGCAGCTCTATGCGGTGGGTATATCCCCTTAAAATATCTTCTTTGTTCAAATCTATCATCATCCTTTAGAGTAATTCCTTTATATCAACGTATTCGTGGTTTACCGACTTAACGCCGTTTTCATCAATGCAAAGCACCGTGCCGCCGTTTATATCCGGCTCGTAATAACTGCCTATACCCGTTTTTGTGCCGAAAATAAAGCGAACACCTTTATATTTTACCACCCAGTTGTTAACGTGATTATGCCCGCATATAACATTTTTGGTGGTGCCGAGCTTCTGTATCAGATCGAAGGCGCCCTCGTCCTCCGGGTAGGCGCTTAACGGTTCATGAAAAACGCCGTAAGAATCCTCGTATCCAGCGTTCCAGGGCTTAGTGCCGAGGCTGTCGGCAAGGGTCACCGATTTATCGGGTTTCGGGTTTTTAAACGCCGCCTGCGCCGCCTCAAGATAGGCGTTTATCGGTATATGCGTAATAAGCGTCGTATCGTTACAGCCCGCCGCCTTAAGCCCGGTTATCCGGTCACTTAGCCACCCAAGCTGAGCATTTGTAAGCCCCGCCCAGGCGAGGTTTTTTCCGCATTCATCGGTCTTATAGGGCACGCGGTCGTGGGTATCCATTAAGATAACGCCCTCGGCGCTTTTGCCGTTTTTCTCGATAAGAATTGCAAAATTGCCGTTGCCAAGCGCAGGATCGCACTCTTCAAAAACAAAACAGGGGTGCTTTTTATATTCGTCAAGCACCGCTCTTACCGGAGCATCGCCATCCTGGTTATCGTGGTTGCCGAAACAGCAGGTCCAGGGGATCTTAAAGGAATCGAAATAATCCGCAAAGTTCTTATAAGACACAAGATCCCCGGCATATGATAGATCGCCGCTTAAGGTTATAAGATCGGGCGAAACCCTTGATACGAGCGTTTCCACCGTTTTTTTGAAAATCGCTCCGGTTTTATTGCTCTCTTCCCACTCTTCGGCTTTAAGCTGAGGATCGGTGAGGTTAAGCAGGCGAAAATCGCGGTCGCCGTTATGCTTTAAAGTTATCATACTTTTCACCTTTTATTATTTAAGGAAGGAATATCCCGTTTTGAACAAAGGAGTAATCGTCTGACCACTTGCGGTTTACGCCGTCTCCCCAACCCCAGATACCTGTTTTTTTGAAGAAGTAGAAGGGCAACGCAACGTGGGTCTCGCCCTCATCAAGGTGGAAGGGACCGAGCAGGTTCCTTAAACTGCCGGTGAGGGTTATTTTTATATCGTTTTCACCCTCGCGCGCAAGGTCCGATATATCGGCGAAATACGGCTTCCACATAATTTTGCCGGCGCTCTTGCCGTTTACCGTAATATCGGCAACAATACTCGGCGGCGCCGAAAAACCTATATAGGCGCCCTTTGCCTCGTCCCCCGAGAGAACTATACTCTTTTGAAGCGTTATACTGCCGGCAAAAAACGGATAGCCCTGCGTTTCGAGTGCTCCTTCAAGCACACTTTCGGGCGCCCTATCAAGATAAAACCCGCCCTTTGTTCTGACCGCGCCGCGCTCGATATATTCAAAACCGTTTTCGGCAAAAACGCCGAAATCGCCCTTTAAGTATACCGCTTCGATCTCCATATCGTAGGTGAGCTTGTTCTTGACCGATTCAAAATACTTTAACTTATCGAGCATTTCATAGGTGGCTTCGCTCTGCTTGAATTTGCAGGAAAGAACAAGCTCGTTTTTGCCCTCTTTAAGATATCTGTAAATATCAATAAGCTTAAAGCAACTGTCGTGGCAACTGCCGATCACCTTGTTTTCAACGCGATCGCCGTTTAGTATTATATCAAAAATTTCGGGCGTTTCAAGCATAAGCCTGCAGTTTTTAAAAGCAAGCTTTTTAACGTTAAAGTTAAAGATTATCTTTGCCTCCACCGCCCTGCCGTATGCACAGAGGGTCTCCTGAACGTCGCTTACCGGCATATTAAGAGATACCGTTTCGCCGTCCACTGAAAGGCCGCAGTAATCGAGCGTTATCGAATTATCGTCCGCGCCGAGCACCTGCCATTCGCCCTTAAGCTTGTCCGAAATGCAAACGGGGTCTTCTTTGATTTCCGGCTTTGCGGGTTTATATTTCTCGGTATCGTAAACAAAGAATACAGTGCTTGAATTTGAGGGGATATTTATTTCCGCGATTACGTTTTCGCCCGATCTTTCAAAGCAGGCGGGCTTTATATCGCCGCTTATAGCGTCAAAGACCGCGGCGCTTTTTCCGCTTGCCGTAAGGGTCACGCGGCGCTCGTCTTCGCCGAAATTGCAGATGTAATAAGCCGCCGTTTTTCCGTTTTCAAAATAACGGACGGTGGAGCGGATATCCCCACTTTCCTTAGCATCGGTCATAAGCTGAACGCGGCTGCACTCCGCCGGGATGTTGCTCGGCAGGTCATCGAGGTTTGAAACAATACAGTTCTTTGAAAAATTTAAAACCTTATCGCTTTTTATACCGTTTAAATAGGCGGGTATCTCGCCGGTGAAAATGACCGTGCCGCCCTGCTTTTTAAACTCCAAAAGCATATTAAAGGTGTTGATGTCAAGGCATTTTGCCGGCGGAACGATAACGGCTGAGTAGCTTTGCGTGCCTACAGTTAACCTGCCGCCTTTAACGCTGCCGTGGCGCTCTATGATCCTGCTGTCGCCAAGATGATAGCAAAACTGCGCGTCTTCGAGCGCGCCCAACACCTCGAGCAGTTTTTTGGCATACCCGTCGGTCTCGGCGCGGTCGTCCGACACGAGCCAGCCGCTCTCTATGGTATGAAGCACAAGTATATTAAAACGGACTTCTCCCTCGGCAATAAGCATACCGATACGGCTGACAAGATCGTTAAACGCCTTATATTCCTTCCACCAGGGCTGGTGCCTGTAAAGCGAGGCGGGATAATCGCGCTTTCTGATACCCCTTAAGGAATAGCCTTCGAGGTGCTGGCACAATAGGTTCACGCCGTGGACCATCTGGTGCTCGTAAATCTTGCGCATATCCTCAAAGCTTACGTTCCAGCCGCAAGCGGCGAAGGTCTCGGATAATATCTGTTTTTTGCCGAGCTGGTTTGCAACCGAGGTAAGCTGCATTTCGGTCTGCACCGAGGGCATACCTCTGCAAAGATGATCCATACCCGGGATATCCATATATTCATAGGAAGGCATGCAGGCGCCGTTTGCGAGGATGTGCTCATAGTAATCCTCTTCAAGCACCATATGCCCGGTAAGAGCGGAGCCGTTTTCCTTGCACCATTTGCCGATAACGCCCATAAAACTATCGGTAAAAAGGTCCCTTACAAGCCGCCAGAATCTGAAGCGGAATTCCTCGTATCCGGAAAGCCTGAAAAAGAGCTTTGGCAAATGCTCCCTTATCGGCTCTCCGTATATTTTTTCATACTCTTTTTCAAGATTAAAGGACCACGGTATACCGTTTCTTGAAGCCTGCGGCTCATCGGTAAAAAAGCCCTTAAGCTTTTTAAAATCGCCGCCTAAAACCTCGCGGTATTTTTCGTGGGTGGATTTTAAAAACTCGGCTATGGTATCGCCGTTTAAGGTATCAACGTAGAACGGGTTTATTTCATAATAGCAGTGATAGTTCTTGCCCTCCGCCGTTACGTTTATGAGGGTATGCTCATCCTCGACCGGGGCTTCGGTCACACTGCACCTTAAATATTTTTGCTGATACTCTTCGCCAAGTTCTGTAACAGCGCCGTTGCCCGAGCCGCTCGGCCAGCCGTTTTCATCATAGCCCCAGGCGAGCATACCTCCGCAGTTTTCGCCCTCGGTAAGCGAAGCTAAAACGTTATCGAACCACTCTTTTGATAAGTATTCGGTTTGAAGCCCGCCCCTTGCGTGCATAAAGAATCCGCCCATGCCCGCATCACTCATCTGCCGTATCTGCTTTTTGGTCTCCTCTACGTCCAGTTTCTCGTTCCAGGACCAGAAGGGCGCCGGCCGATACTTTGGGGGCGGATTTTTGAGCTTTTTTTCAAAATCGTTCATCGTAACAGTTCTCCCTAAGGTGCAGATAATAAACAATTATTCTTTAAAACGCAAAGTTTTTATCTCAAAGGGCTTAAAGCTCAGTTTAACGCCGCCGTTTTCTACGGCAAGCGGCTTATCGCAAAGCTCAAGCATATCGGTAGCGTAAACCGATTCTATAGCCGGATCGAATTTAAGCTCGCAAGCCGTGCTTGTGCCCTCGGCTTCGTAAAGACGGGCTATAAAGCCGCCGTTCTTATCCTCGGCGGGCTTTACGGTCTCGATAATAACGTTATCGGCATTGGTGCTTAAAAGCGAACCTTTTCTGTCGCACGCGGCGCCGCCAAACGCAAGTGCCGGGTAATTAAGCTCATAGGCAGGCTTTATTACCGCTCCCGCGGAAAAAGCCGATTCGTGAATAAGCAGAGAATAGGTGAATCTGTGAACGCCCTTATCGCCGCGCGGGTCGGGATGGCAACCGCCCTTGTGCAGGGTAAGCCGCATATCGTTGCCGCTTACCGATATGCCGTATTTGCAGTCGTTAAGGATCGCTACGCCAAACCTTGTATCAGACAGATCTGTCCATTTATGGTTGCATACTTCAAACTGCGATCTATCGGTGCCGTAGTTTTCATGGGTAGGTCTTTTGATGTTGCCGAACTGGGTCTCGAATCTTGCCGTATCCGAAAGAACGTTTACCTTAAAGCCCACCTTCAAAAGCGAGTGCGGACTGTTCCAATCGACCACCGATTCAAAATCTATACGCGGGTTATCCGAATAGAAAACTATATCCTGCGAAAGGGTGGATTCGCCGAAACGGTATTTTACGCGAATGCGCAGCTGCAGCGCGCCGACCGATACGACCTCGCTTGAAATAAAATCGGCTACCGCCTGCATTTTTTGCGCCTGATCGTAATCGACGTTCCAGTTATCCCATATCTCGGGAACGTCCTCGCCGAAATAAAGGGTGTTAAGCGGGATATCGGCGTTTGCCACCGCCTCTATACCGCGCTTTGTTTTGTATGATACGAAACGCCCTTTTTCCATAACGATATCGGCAAACGGGGTGGATATGGCGTTGCCCTCGACCTTAAAGGGAGATTTGGCGCTTGCCGGCTTACCGGCTTTTAAGGTGCTTACGGAAAACGCCGGAAGCGTTACGCCCGAAACGGCGGTGCATTTATCGCCGTAAATATCGGTATACTCCTGAACAACGCAGTTTTCGGGTATAAAACCGGTATTTTTAAGGATCAACTGATCCTTGCGGTCAAAGGAAAGGGTGTTTAAAACGCTCATTACCGAATCATCACCGGCAAAAAAGCCCTCCATGCCGCGGTCAAGATCGGCTATCGCCTTTTTGTTTTCGTATATCGCAACGTTATGCGCATCGGCGATGCAGGTGCCGGGCAGTATATCGTGGAACTGATTTGTAAGCAGCGTTTTAAGCGAAGAATCGCGAAGCCCTATATCCCCTTTACCGGTCAGCACCGATAAAAGCTCATAGTTATGTATCGCCTTTTCAAGGTTCCGGTTAGATCTCTTTATCTCGTGCATCTGGGTAAGCGTGCCCCTGTGAAGTTCAAGATACAGCTCGCCCGAGAATACGGGAAGATTCCGCGCAGTTTCTTCAAGGCGGTGCATAAAGGCGCTTACGGTGGTGCTTTGGAGCTTCGGCATACCCGCCATATCCTTAACGGTCTTCTCGCTTTCAAGCATAGAGTAACTCGGACCGCCGCCGCCGTCACCGAAGCCGTAGGATAAAAGCTTCATATTCGTTACCTCGGGGTGCTTTACCGAGCGTAGCGCGTTTTTCACGTCCCGAACGTCCGGCCAGGCGTGGGTTATATTGAAGTGGCTCAGCACCTCGGTGCCGTCAAGCCCCTTCCAGATAAAGGAATCGTGTGGGAAAGCGTTTGCCTCGTTCCAGGAAAGCTTGGTGGTAAGGAAATATTTTATACCGCAACCCTTAAGTATCTGCGGGATAGCGGCGGAATAGCCGAAGGTATCCGGCTGCCAGAAGCAATCCGCAGTATAGCCGAGATTTTCTTTTGCAAACCTCTGCCCGAGCAGTAATTGCCTTATTATATATTCGCCCGAGGGGATATTGTTATCAAACTCGACCCAGGCGCCGCCGTTCGGCTCCCATCTGCCTTCCTTTGTGCGCGCCTTAATATTTTCGTAAATATCGGGATAGTATTTTTTCATCCAGTCGATATAAACCACCGAGCTTTGGATGAAGTGGTAATCGGGGTATACATCCATAATGCGAAGCGCGTTTGAAAAGGTCCTCGCCGCCTTATGTAGGGTCTCGCGCACCGGCCAGAGCCAGGCGGTATCAAGGTGGCTGTGCCCTATAAGACCGACGTAACCGAGTTCTTCGCCCTCACTGCTTTTTCTGCCTGTTACGCCGCGCAGTATCCCGTTGGCTTTTTTAAGCGCCGAATCGCGGTCAAAGGGGACCTCTTCGGGCAACTGGGGCAGTATTTTATATATTTCACAAAAGGCGTTTACCGCCGCGGCGTGCTGAGCGGTATTTTCCTCGTAGCAGTCGATTATCTGGGTAACGGTCCTGTGAAGCATTAAAAACTCGGCAACGGTCTCATCGCGCAGAACAACGTCCACCGAATTGAAGGTGCGAACAAAGTTTGCCGGATAAAAGCTCCACTGGTCTACTTCGCCGTTATCGCGCGGCCCGGTCCCTATGACCTTATGACCGGCGTAACACTCGATAGCGATATCAAAGGTCTCGCCCGCCTTTGCGCAAAGGGTGAGCGGCTGAACTTCATGCAAACGGAAGGGCGAAGGGATATCGGGGCAACGGTCGAATATTCCGGACGCCTTACCGCCTATAAACAGCAGACCTTCAACAAGACCCGCATCCGGCAACAAATAAAGGGTTTTGCCTTCATATTGCTTATCTACGGTATAGCTCAAGCGAAGCCATGCGTAACAGTATTCTCCGCCCCATTTATCGCCCCTGTTTACCTTATGCCAACCGCTTTCGGGCATTCCCGTGCTAAAGCGGGAGCGCGCCTCGGGTGTTTCGCCGGGCGCCGGTATTTCGGAAATCTCGCAGGGAAGCTCCGCGACCTTATTATATAAATATCTCTTATACTCGTTATACAGTCTTTTGACCTTATCAACGGTCTTTAAGGTGTAAAATTCCAAGCGTATACCTCCCAAGATTCAATTAAAGAAGTGTTTTTCCGCTTCGGCGCAGATGTAATGGTATATAGGCAAATGAAGCTCCTGGACCTTATAGGTCTCGGTTTCGGGCGCACAAATGCAAATATCAGCGATCTCTTTGAGTTTTCCGCCGCTTTTGCCCGTAAGACCGATGACCTTGATGCCGAGCGCTTTGCCTACCGTTGCCGCCGCACATACGTTTTTAGAGTTGCCCGACGTGCTGATGCAAAGCAAAACGTCCCTGTCATCTCCAAGCCCCATCAACTGCTGCGCGTATACAAGTTCGGGGTCAACGTCGTTGCAAAAGGCACTGTTGAGCGCCGCCGCCGAGGTAAGAGAGATCGCCGGCAAGCCGCCTTGCAGTTTTTCGAGCCAGTCTTTGTTTATATAGCCGGCGTTTTTTATCATTGACTGCTTCAGTTCTTCGGATAAACGCCGCTTGCTTAAAAAGCCCTTCATAAGTTCCCCTACGATGTGCTCGCAATCCGCGGCGGAGCCGCCGTTACCGCAAAGCAACA
>JAFZIK010000015.1 GCA_017554405.1 Clostridia bacterium
AGAAATTTTCGTATTGCTGAATTCAGCGTGTTAGACGGTTCTCTGATTCACCGTCGAATCTCGCGCTTGTAAATTGTATACCATGTCCTTACACCCTTTGTATACTATGTTACTCTTGACATGATAATCGCCCCTACAAATTGTCAATATAGATTGATATACCGTAGGGGCGGATATTATCCGCCCGCTTTTATATATCGCGGCAACGCCGCACCGACGTCTAACATCTAGCATCTAACATCTAACATCCAGTATGTCCTTGAATGTCGCAAAGTGCGGTGATACCTTTTGCGGCGACAGGAGGGATTCCGGATGAAAAATGACAGCGCCGCGCTTAAAGGCGCGCTGTGCGAGTTGCTCGAGGAAAAATTGCCCGCAGCGCAAGTTCAGTCGCTCAAAGACGAAGGGTTTAAAGTTAAAAAGCCCACAAGAAAAGCCGCGTTGGCGATAGCAATTTACAAAAAAGCCGCTTCCGGCGACCTTTCTGCCGTTAAGGAGCTGCGCAGCATTTTATCGGGAGACACCGGAAATACCGCGGCAGGCAAGGCGGTGATCATTCTTGACGACACCGCAGATTAGAATATCCGAGATAATCGGCGGCGGATACGATGAATTCTGGAACTGCGAGAAGCGTTACCGGGTGCTCAAGGGCGGCAAGGCAAGCAAGAAAAGCACCACCACTGCGCTTAATTTCATATTCAGGATAATGAAGTATCCCGGCTCTAACCTGCTTGTGGTGCGGCGGGTGATGAACACCCACCGTGACAGCACCTTTGCACAGCTGTTATGGGCTCAGTCACGGCTACGTGTTTCCCACCTATGGAGCAACACGGTATCACCTATGGAAATGTGTTTTTTACCGACCGGGCAAAAGATCCTCTTTCGCGGATTTGACGACGTTTTAAAGCTCGCTTCGGCGACCGTTTCAAACGGGGTGCTGAACTTCGTTTGGATAGAGGAGGCGTTCGAGATAGAGAGCGAGGCGGATTTCGATAAGCTCGATCTTTCGGCGCCGAGGGGACAAACGCCCGAGGGGCTTTTTAAGCAGACCACGCTTACCTTTAACCCGTGGAGCGCGGCGCACTGGCTTAAAAAGCGGTTTTTCGATACCGCCGCCGACGATACGGCGACCTTTTCGGTAAATTACAGGTGCAACGAATTTTTGGACGCCACCGATCTGGCGGTCTTTGACCGTATGGCGAATTTGAACCGCCGCAAATACGAGGTGGCGGGGCTCGGCAACTGGGGCATATCCGAGGGTCTGGTTTTTGAAAACTGGCAGACCGCGGCGCTCGATATCCCCGAAAACGAGCGTTATATGTGGAAGAACTTTTACGGCCTCGATTACGGCTATTCGAACGACCCTACCGCCTTTATCGCCTTTAAGGTAAATCCCGTTCGCCGGGAGATATACGTGTTTGACGAGTTCTGCCGCAAGGGTATGCTCAACCGCGATATAGCCGCGGAAATAATACGCAGGGGTTACTCGAAAGAGCGCATACGCGCCGATTGCGCCGAGCCGAAGTCCAACGAGGACCTGCGCAGAATGGGGATAGGGCGGATATGCCCCTCCGAGAAAGGGAGCGACAGTATCTTACACGGTATCGCCGAAATAAACGAATACCGGATATTCGTTCATCCCGCCTGCGTGAACACGGCGAGGGAGCTTGCAAGCTACGTTTACGCGAAAAAGCCGACGCCCGGCGGGCAGATAATGCCCGAGGACCGCGACAATCATTTATGCGACGCATTGCGTTACGCCTTTTGCGACGTTAAATTTTTTAAGCCGCAAAAGGAGCAAAAAACAGTATACGCGCCCTATACCTCCGGCATATCAGCCGGCGATATGCGGGCGTAAAAGGAGTTATTATGGAAATTGCTGCCGCTCTGCTTGCAGGAGCCGCGGCGTTCTTTGCGGGATTTTGCCTCGGCGCTCTGCCGCCGGCGGGACCGAAACGCGAAGCCGCCCGGATCATCACGGCAAAAAAGGACAGGATCTTTGAAAACTTTTTAAGTTATAACGGCGACGTTCAGCCGTAAAAAGGAGTTAAAAAATGGAAGAAAACAAAGTTGCCGCCCAACCACAGGCGGAAACCGAGGAAACTTTGGAAGAAGGCGGGGAAAACCGATCTGCCGCCGAAAACGGGACCGTTTCGGTCAAATTCAACAAGGAAATAAAAAAGTTGACCGCCGATGAGGCGGCGACCCTTGCCCAAAAGGGTATGAAGTTCGAGATGATAGAAAACGATTTTTCGCGGCTTCGCACCCTGGCGGCAAAAAACAGCATGAGCGTTTCCGAATATATAAATCACCTTGAGGATCAGCGCGCCAAAGAGCGCAAAGAGGAGCTGTTAAAGGAGTGCGGCGGCAACGAGGAGCTCGCAGAGCACGTTATGGAGCTTGAAAACTTCCGCGGCGAGGACGACGGACTCGATGAACTCAGAGAGTATTTCCCCACCGTCCGTTCGCTTTCCGATCTGCCCCGCGCGGTGGTGGAGACCGCCCGCCTTAAGGGTGAAAACCTTTTGAAATCATACCTTACCTACCGGCTTTTAAGAAAAAGGCAGGCCGCCGAACAGACCGCCGCCGAGAAAAGCGCCGAAAGCGCGAGCGTGGGGTCGCAAAAAGGCGGCTCCGACCGGGGCGAGGACGATTTTATAAGGGCGCTTTGGGGACGTTAAAAAAGGGCGTGAGAGCGCCCGCACAAAAAACAGCAAAGGAGAAAAAATATGCCTGTTAATTCACTTGAAAACGCAAAAAGATATTCCGATGAACTCGATAAAATGTTCGCGCAGAAGAGCGCGACCGGCTTTTTCGCCGATAACGCGCTTGCCGCGAAATTCGTTGGTGCGAAAACCGTTATTATCCCGGACATCAACTTTCAGGGGCTTGCGGACTACGACCGCGATACCGGCTTTACGCGCGGCGCGATAACGGTAAGCAACGCTTCCTACACAATGGCGATGGATCGCGCGCGCTCGCTCCAGATAGACCGCGAGGATATGGACGAGACCGGCATTGCCTCTCTCGCCGGTAAGATACTCGGCGAATACGTGAGAACCAAGGTTGTCCCGGAGTGCGACGCCTACGTTCTCTCAAAGCTCGCGGGTCTTGCCGCGACCAGGGCAAACACGGTAGCGGGCGACGTTACAAAGCCGTTTGAGACCCTTTCAAACCTCATAAACGAGGTCCGCGCGAAGGTCGGCTTTGACGAGGAGCTCGTAGCTTTTCTTGACAGCCGCATTTACGCGCTCCTTATGAATTCGAGCGAGATATCGAGAATGATAACCGTTTCGGATTTCAAGCAGGGCGACGTAAACATCCGCGTTCAGTCCTTAAACGGCGTGGCTATAATCCCGGTCGTAAGCGAGCGCATGAAGACCGCTTACACCTTCAACAACACCACCGCCGGCGGCTTTACGCCCGCTTCGGGCGCAAAGAGCGTTTATATGCTCGTTTGCCCGAAGACCGGCGCGCACCTTGTTAAAAAGACCGAGCAGATGAGGATATTTACACCCGAACAGAACGTGGACGCCGACGCATACAAGTTCGACTACCGCATTTATTACGATCTGTTCGTTAAAAAGAGCGGGCTTGACGCGGTATGGGCTTGGATCGCCCCCGCCGTTACCATAAGCACCCAGCCGGCAAACGCCAGCAAGACCGCCGGTTCGATATCCGGCTCGCTTTCGGTAAGCGCATCCGCCGCTTCGGGGACCCTTAGCTACCAGTGGTATTCCTGCGAGGACACCGATAAAAACGGCGCGGTCAAGATAGCCGGAGCAACCTCCGCTTCAATGACTATCCCGACCACTCTTACCGCCGGCAGCTACTGCTACTTTGTTAAACTCAGGGTAGACGGTATCGACGCCGCGGAATCCACCGTTGCCACCGTTACGGTATCTTGATTTCCGCAAAAGGAGGCCGGCGTAAAGCCGGCTTCCGATTTTTCTGAACTAAAAAGGAGGAGAATATGCAAACCGATCCAACCGCAATTTTTGAAGAATACAACAAGGCGAAAAAATATAAGGAATCGCTCGGCGAAAAGGGACTTTACGAGCAAACGAAGATCAACACCCGGTTTTATTCGGGCAACCAGTGGTATGGAGCGAACTGCGGCAACGAACGCCCGCTTGTTCGCCATAACGTTATAAAAAGGATAGGCGACTTTAAAATGTCGCAAACGGCGGCAAAGAAAAACAAAATAACCTTTTTTGCCGCGGGAGCGGAGCAAAACCGCCAAAAGAGCGGCGAAAAAAAGCCGCGCCGCGAGGGGCTTGACTTTAAGGGCGAGGTAACGCCCGAGGAGATCGGGGCGCTTTGCGAGGCGCTCGGCGGCTACTACCGCTTCACCGCCGAAAGCATGGGGCTTGAAGCGCTTGCCGCAAAGGTTTTAAGGCAGGCGTATTTAAGCGGCACCGGCGTGCTTTACACATATTTTGACGGGGACGCCGATACCGGGCTTACCCTTTACGGCAACAAAATAAAGGGCGATATCGCCTGCGAGGTCTTAAGCGTTTGCGACGTGTATTTTGCCGACGGAGAGCAGACCGATACCGAAAGCCAGCCCTATATAATCCTTGCCTCTGAAAAGGGTAAAGAGGCGGTCCTCCGCGAGGCGCAGGCGTTCGGCTCGGCGCTTACGGAAGAAAACATAAAAGCCGATGAGGACGGCAAGGTCACGGTGCTTACGAAGCTTTTTAAGGTCTACTCAAAGGACGGCGTTAGCGTTCACTGCGTAAAGGTGACCGAAAACGGCGTTTTAAGGGAGGAATACGACACGCGACTTCACCGTTATCCGCTGGCGGTATTCCGTTTTGACGAGGATGACGGCTGTGCCTACGGCGAAAGCGAAGTCACCTATCTTATCCCCAATCAGATAGCGATAAACCGTATGATAACGGCGAGCGTATGGTCGAACATTTCGCTCGGTATGCCTATGATGGTAGTAAACGGCGATACCGTATCGGGCGATATTTCAAACGACCCCGGGCAGATAATAAGGATCTACGGAACGAACGAGGACGTTGCCGGGGCGATACGTTACGTTGCGCCGCCCGGCGCGGCGCAGACGCTGTCCGACAGCGTTGAAAGCCTTATTAACAACACGCTTACCCAAAGCGGCGCCAATCCTTCGGCGCTCGGCGACGAGCGGGCGCAGAACGCCGCCGCGATAGAAAGACTGCAAAACGCCGCCACCATGCCGCTTAACGTGCTTAAGTGGAGATACCGCGAGTTTTTGCGGCAAAACGCCGGGATATGGCTCGACTTTTGGATGAATCTTTACGGCAGCCGCGGCATAAGGACCGAGGATGAAAACGGGGTGTGGTATTTTCCGCTTGACCCTAAAAGATATAAGGATATAAGCATTTGCGCCGCCGTAAACGAAGAAAGCGGCGAGAAATTTGAAGCGGCGGAAAAGATAAGCGTTTTATCAAATCTTTTCGATAAGGGCGTTATCACCGCAAGGCAGTATCTTTCGCGCCTGCCGGAGGCGCTTTTGCCCGAAAAGGGCGCGCTTATATCCGGTTTAAAGGAGAATGAAAATGAAGCTTAACAGTATATTTGAAAGGGCGGTGCGCCTTTGCGGCATATCGGAAGAATACCTGCACGGCAACGATCTTTTGAGTTTGCGGGTGCGGGCGCTTTCCGCCATAAACTCGACCCTTTTTGACCTGTGCGGCGCCGAGGAGGCGAACACGCTTTCGGAGGACCTTGATATAACTCCCGCCGTTGCGGACGCCGCGGTTTACGGCGCGGCGATGTTTATTTCGCTTTCGGACGGCGACACCGATAAATCGTCGCTGTTTTCGGGGGTCTACAACGCAAAACGCGCCGCGGTAAAGGCGGAAACGGGAGCTGTTCGTGACGTTCTGCCCGAAACGGAGGCGGTATAATGAGATTTCCCGCTTTACAAAACAGGGCAAAACCGCAAACGCGGGTTTTAAAGGAGTTCAACTTCGGCATAAACGATGAGGACGGCGATTATAAGAGGGGCGACGGCGTTTTAAAGGACTGCCTTAATATGCAGTATCAGGCGGGGCGGCTTTGCACAAGAAAGGGCTTTTGCGCCATACCCGAAAGCGTGATAACGCCCGAGCCCGGCAGAAACACGGCATACCTGCCCTTTACGGTGAGCGAAACGGTATACCGGAAAAACGGCAAGGCTTATAATATCGCCTATTGCTGCACGGGCGACGTCAGCGATGCGCAGCTCGATTTCTATTTTGCCGACAGCGAGGGTAATATCCTTCCGGCGGGCGGCATAAACTTTCACAGGACGGATTCAACGCATTTTTATATTCCGACCGGTGTGTTCTTCGTTGTTGCCGAGCCGGTAAACGGCTCGGGCGTGTTCGCCTTTACCGAGCGCAAAAGCGGGAACGACGTTATCTACGGCGTATACGAGGCGAACAGAAGCTTTACCTCTTGGGTAAGCGAGTTGAGCGGGTTTTACGTTCCGACCGTTCGGGTAAACGGCAGGGGCGAACGCTACGATGAGGCGGACGCATACTTAAACCTTAAACTGCCTTCGCCCGACCGACCGGAGGAGCTTAACCTCCTTACCGGAAAGTTCAAGTGTTACTATTCCTCCGACGGCTTTTCCGCCATATTCAGGCTGCCCTACGGCATTAAGACCGACAGTCTTTTCAAATGCCGCGTTTACAGCTCGCCTTCGGTTTATACCGAATGGGTCCTGCAGGCAAACGCCGGCAGCGCCACGGTCACCTTTTCGGGCGCAAGCGTGACCCTTTATCTTGACCGCTCGCTCGGCGTTATGAGATTTTGGAGCGGTTCTTCGAATTACAGCGTTCCGCGTATGCAGGATTGCGGGCTTAACAATATTGAAATAATCGCCGAAACGGGCGAAAGCGGCAACAGCGGCGAGATCATCTCCTGCAAAGGCGCGGCTAAGCTCGATGGCAGAATGTATTTTTACGGCGGCAGCGTGCGGGGAAACTGCGTTTACTGCACAAAGGAGCAAACGCCGCTTTATTTTCCTCAAAGCGCCAAGATATTTTTGGGTGACGGCGCCACGCCCGTTACCTCGATAAAGGTGCAAAACGGTAAGCTTATCGCCTTTAAGCCGGGAGAGACATACAGGATAATAACCGATTTTCAAAACGAAAACTACGAAAAAGAGGCGGTTTTGCCCCAAAAGACCACCTATATCAAAGGCGACGTTTTAAGCGCCAAGACGATAGACAACCGGGTAGGCTGCGCCGCGCCCGATACCGTTCGGCTTTGCGGCAGCCGCCTTGTATGGCTTGCCGCCGACGGCGGCGTTTACGCTCTTGCCACCACTACCTACGGCAACACCACCAATATTTACAGGATATCAAGGCCGCTCGGCGAACGGCTTTCGGGCAAGCTTAAAACGGCAGAGCGGGTATTCGCCCTTACCGAAAACGGGCAGTATATGCTCTTTGCGGACGAGACCGTGTTCGTTATGAATTACCGCGTGCGCGGCTTCGGATACTCGAAGACCTATTACGCGGGCGACGACGAGATAAAAAGCCCCGCCTGGTATATATGGAAGACCCCCGAGGGAGCCGATATAGAGGGCGGCGCCGTTCTGGAGGGCAGGGCGCTTACCGTTATAAGAGGAAGCGAAGACCTTTATTTTTACTTTGCCGCCCTTGCGGGCGACTGCGACCTTCTGCTTTCGAGCTACGAGGGCGGATACAGAGAAGAGGAACTGCCGATCGCTTCGGGCTTTTCCACCAAAGAGACCGACCTCGGAAGCGGCAGCAGGCTTAAACGCCTCGATAAAGTATTCATAAACGGAAAAGGCGGGAACGTCCGGGTGACGGTTGCGGATAAACAGAGGAAGTATTCGGTTTCGGCAAGGTTTTCGGGCGAGGAAGGATACACGGCGTTTTGCGGCGGCATACCCGCGCTTGGCGAAATATCCCTCGCCGCCGAAAGCAAGGCGCCGTTTGAGGTGCGAAACGTTATTTTTAAATATAAAAAGATAGGCGAAAAAGGATGATCCCATGAAAAAAGCCGGAGTTCTCTTTGCCCTTTTTATTTTACTTTGCGGATGCGCCGCGGCAGAGCCGCAAAAGGAGGAGGCGGAAGCAAAGGAAAAAATATTCGGGGTGTGGATAAGCTGTTACGAGTTGGAACCGATGCTTGCGGGAGGCAACTTTAAAGAAGAGTTTTCCGCCGCCGCGGGGAATTCCGCCGCCGCCGGTATGACCGACGCGTTCGTGCACGTGCGCGCCTTCGGGGATTCTCTTTTTCCCTCCCGGTTTTACCCGCAAAACGAAAACGCGGCGCGGTATGATTTTGACCTTCTTCGGTTTATGATAGATTGCATCCATAACGCGGGTATGCGTTTTCACGCCTGGATAAACCCTTTTCGCGACGGCGACGGCAGTTTTTTAAGCCCCGCGAGCGCTGAAGTGCAGGCAAGGATACTGGGCGGAATAAGGGAGATAACCGAGGGCTACGGGGTGGACGGCATCCATTTTGACGATTATTTTTATACCGAAAAAAGCAGTGACGCCGCCGACTACGGGCGTTACCGCCTCGCCGCGGCACAGCCCTTAAGCATAGAGGAATACCGCACGGCGAATATATCCCGCCTGATCGCGGCGACTAAAAGCCTTACCGCCGCCGCGGGGATCACCTTCAGTGTAAGCCCCGCGGCCGATACCGATAAAAACAAAAACGTGTTTTTTGCCGACGTTGCCGAATGGTGCAAAAACAAAACGGTGGATATTATAATACCGCAGCTTTATTTCGGCTTCGAATATCCTGACAGCCGCTTTTGCTTTGATAACCTGCTTGCCGAGTGGAAGGAGCTTTGCGGCGATAACGTCCGGCTCGTTATAGGCGTTGCGGCATATAAGCTCGGCACCGATTCTGTGCCCGATACCTACGAATGGAAAAACGGCGCAGATATCCTCGCGCGGCAAACCGAAATATGCGTTCGCGACCCCGACTTGGCGGGGATATGCTATTTTTCATACTCCTATCTTTTTGCCGGGGACGGTTTACATAAAACGGCGCTTTCGGGCGTTTTGGAATACACGGCGCCCGAAAACCGGCGGTAAACTTATAAATAATTTTGTTTTTACCATAAATCCGTTGAACTTTTAAGGCGCTTGGTGTATAATGCTCCCAGTTAAAATACTGCTTAAGGAGCAAAAGTATGAAGAAGACAGTTATAACCATAATCGGCAAGGATAATTACGGCATTATAGCCGCCGCCAGCGCGATCTGCGCCGAGAACAAGGTAAACATAATGGATATAACCCAATCGGTATTGGGCGATATGTTCGTTATGGTAATGCTCGCGGATATAAGCGCCGCCACCTGCCCGTTCGGCGAGTTTTCGGATAAAATGAGCGCCTTCGGGAAGGAGCGCGGGCTGGACGTTCGCGTAATGCACGAGGATATCTTCAACGCCATGCATCGGATATAACGGAGGCAAACCATGATAAACTTAAGCGATATTATGGAAACCGTGACCATGATAAGTCACGAAAACCTGGATATAAGGACCATAACAATGGGTATATCCCTGCTCGATTGCGCCGACAGCGATATAGATAAGTCCTGCGAAAAAATATATAACAAGATAACCCGGCTTGCCGGCAACCTTGTCAAGGTAGGCGAGGATATCGAAACGGAATACGGCATACCCATTATAAATAAAAGGATATCGGTAACTCCGGTATCCATGCTTGCCGCCGTTTCGGGCGGCGACCCGGTGAAATACGCCCGTGCGCTCCAAAGGGCGGCGGATAAAACCGGAGTAAACTTTATAGGCGGGTATTCGGCGCTTGTTCACAAGGGCTTTTCGGCGGGAGATAAAGAGCTTATCGAATCCATCCCGCGCGCACTTGCCGAAACCGAAAACGTTTGCTCAAGCGTTAATATCGGCTCGACCAAATCGGGTATCAATATGGACGCCGTTCGCCTTTTGGGCGAGGTGGTGAAAAAAACGGCGGAGCTTACCGCCGACCGCGACTGCATAGGCGCGGCAAAGCTCGTTGTGTTCTGCAACGCGCCAGAGGATAACCCCTTTATGGCGGGCGCCTTTCACGGTGTTGGCGAAGCGGACTGCGTAATAAACGTGGGCGTTTCCGGCCCCGGCGTTGTGGCTTCGGCTTTAAAGAAGTGCAAGGGCGACCTCGGTGAGGTAGCCGAGGTAATAAAGCGCACCGCCTTTAAGATAACCCGTATGGGTCAGCTTGTCGGCACCGAGGCTTCAAAGAGATTGGGCGTTCCGTTCGGGATAGTTGATCTCTCGCTTGCGCCAACGCCCGCCGTAGGCGATTCGGTGGCGCACATCCTTGAGGAAATGGGACTTGAGGTTTGCGGCACCCACGGCACCACCGCCGCGCTGGCGCTTTTAAACGACGCGGTCAAAAAGGGCGGCGTTATGGCTTCCTCATCCGTAGGCGGTCTTTCGGGCGCCTTTATCCCCGTTTCGGAGGACGCGGGCATGATAGCCGCGGCGCGTTCGGGCGACCTTAAAATAGAAAAATTAGAGGCGATGACCGCCGTTTGTTCGGTAGGGCTCGATATGATAGCGATACCGGGCGAGACCCCCGCCGAGGTGATATCCGCCATTATTGCCGACGAGGCGGCGATAGGTATGGTAAATTCAAAGACCACCGCCGTTCGCGTTATTCCGGCGATAGGCAAAAAAGCAGGCGAGGAGCTTAATTTCGGAGGGCTTTTGGGCGAGGGCCCGATAATGCCGGTAAACCTCAATAGCAGTCCTAAAAAGTTTATCGACCGCGGCGGCAGGATACCCGCGCCGATGCAGAGTTTAAAGAACTGACCGACGGTTGATGCTTTAAGCAGACGTCAGACGTCAGACGACAGACATCAGATACAACGTGCGGCTTCGCCGCATATCAGGCGCCAGACGTCAGATATCAGATATCAGATACAAGGAGCGGCTTCGCCGCATATCAGGCGCCAGACGTCAGACATCAGATATCAGATACAAGGAGCGGCTTCGCCGCGATATATAAACGGGGGACGATGTGGGCATCGTCCCCTACGATCATCTAACGTCTACAGTCTAACGTCTAAAATGGGTCTTGACAATATATGGCGGCGGTGTTATAATCCACCGTATAAAAGGCAATGACCGAGAGAAGTAACCGTTTTTCACGGCGCAAAGTGAGCGGGAGGCAGTGAGAACCCCGCCGCACGGTAACGGCGAATAACACTCGCGAGCCGCAATCCGAAAGGCAAACGCCCGGTAGGTGCGACGGGGCCGTCCCGTTACAGGCGGTAGCAGTTTCGGCTGCAAGAGAGGTCGGTATACCGACAAGTCGGGTGGCACCGCGAGTAGAGTTTAACGCTATTCGTCCTGATAACAGGATGAATGGCGTTTATTTTATTTGGCTTTCGGCAAAACGCCCGAAGGTCAGAAAGGGAGAATATATATGAAACATACCGATATTTACGAGATCATGAAGGACCCCGCCCTTATAGGCGGCCACGTTACGGTCTGCGGCTGGGTGCGCACCTCGCGCGATTCCAAAAACATGGCGTTTTTGGAGATCAACGACGGCACTACGCTTAAGCACCTGCAAATCGTTATAGACAAGGAAAAGATCGCCGATATTACCGAGTATATGAAGCTCGGCACCTCGCTTAAGGTAGAGGGCGAGCTGGTGAATTCGGTGGTGGCTAAGGACAGCGTTGAGGTAAACGCCGAGAAAATAGAGGTGCTCGGGGTCTGCCCGCCGGAATATCCGCTGCAGAAAAAGAGGCATACTCTTGAATACCTGCGCACCATACCGGCGCTCCGCGTTCGCACCAACACTTTTAACGCGGTGTTCCGCGTGCGTTCGGTGGTATCCGCCGCGATACACGAGTTTTTTACGGCGAGGCGGTTTACCTACGTTCATACCCCGCTTATCACCGCTTCGGACTGCGAGGGCGCGGGCGAGATGTTCCGCGTTACCACCCTCGGCTTTGCGCCTGAGATAAAATCGCAGGAGGAATACGACGCCGCCGATTTCTTCGGCCGCCGCGCCGCGCTTTCGGTTTCCGGTCAGCTTGACGGCGAGGTGGCCGCAATGGCGCTCGGCAAGATATATACCTTCGGTCCTTCGTTCCGCGCGGAAAAAAGCAACACCCAGCGCCACGTTGCCGAGTTCTGGCACGTTGAGCCGGAGGTCGCGTTCGCCGAGCTTCCCGATATAATGGAGCTGGCAGAGGCGCTTATAAAGCACATTATATCCGCGGTGCTCGAAAAGTGCCCCGATGAGATGAGCTTCTTTGACGCGCATTTTGAAAAGGGGCTTATAGAAAAGCTTACCTTTGTTCGCGATAACGATTTTGCGGTAATGAGTTACACCGAGGCGATAGAAAAGCTTTTGGCTTCGGGCAGAGAGTTTCAGTATCCCGTATACTGGGGGTGCGATCTTGCTACCGAGCACGAGCGCTATATTTCGGAAGAAATATGCAAAAAGCCGGTGTTCCTGACCGATTATCCGAAGGAGATCAAGTCGTTCTATATGAAACAGAATCCCGACGGCAAGACCGTTGCCGCCACCGATCTGCTTGTTCCGGGCGTTGGCGAGATAATCGGCGGAAGCGAGAGGGAAGCGGATCTCGATAAGCTGCTTGCCGCTATGAAGGAAAGAAAAATGAACCTCGATGAATACGGCGATTATATATCGCTTCGTAAATTCGGTTCGGTGCCGCACAGCGGATTCGGACTCGGGCTTGAACGGATCATTATGTATGTTACCGGCGTATCGAACATCCGCGACGTTATACTCTATCCGAGAACGTTTGGAAACATATATTAAACAGACGACAGATGACAGATATCAGATATCAGATATAAGGAACGCCTGCGGCGCATATATTTGCGGCAAAGCCGCACCTTGTGTCTGACGTCTGACGTCTGCAATCTGAAATCTGAACCGGAGGTTTTTATGTATAAATCAAAATTAAGCGTTCTTGAAACGCAAGCGATAATAAGGTCTTTGCGCCATAAATTTGAGGAGTGCCTTTGCGACGCGCTCAATTTGAGCCGCGTTTCGGCTCCGCTGTTCGTTAAAAAGGGAAGCGGGCTCAACGATAACCTGAACGGCGTTGAACGCCCGGTAAGCTTCGATATACTCGAAACGGGCGAGGAGGTCGAGGTAGTTCACTCGCTCGCGAAGTGGAAAAGAATGGCGCTCGGCAAATACGGATTCAAGAGGCACACTGGGCTTTATACCGATATGAACGCCATAAGGCGGGATGAAACGGTGGATAGCATCCACTCGCTCTACGTTGACCAGTGGGACTGGGAAAAGGTGATATCAAAAGAGGACAGGAACATAGAATACCTTAAGGATACCGTGCGCCGCATATACGCCGCCATACTTCAAACGGCGGATTACATAGAGCGCAAATACCCTTGCCTTGATAACTATCTGCCGCGCGAGATAAGTTTTGTTACCGCGCAGGAGCTTGAGGACAGGTATCCGGAGCTTACCCCGAAGGAACGCGAGAACGCCGCCGCAAAGGAATACGGCGCGCTGTTCCTTATGGGCATAGGCGGCCGCCTTAAAAGCGGAAGTAAGCACGACGGCAGAGCCCCGGATTACGACGATTGGTCGTTAAACGGCGATATCATAGTATATAACCGGGTGACCGGCGCGGCTTTCGAGATATCCTCGATGGGTATCCGCGTTGATGAAAAATCGCTTGTTTCTCAGCTTGAGGCGGAAAACGCGACCGACCGGCTTAAACTGCCCTTCCATAAGGCGCTCTTAGGCGGCGAACTGCCGCTGACGATCGGCGGCGGCATAGGGCAATCGCGGCTATGTATGCTGCTTCTCGGCAAGGCGCATATCGGCGAGGTCCACGCTTCGGTCTGGCCCGAAAGCGAGATCGCGCGCTGCCGCGAGGAAGGGATAGAACTGCTGTGATATATGAAAGGGAAAACGTTGCCCTTTCGGGCAAAGGACGTTATGCTTTCGCATAAACCATGTTGCCTTGCGGCAAATTAAGGTGCCTGCGGCGCATATAAAGGCGGGCGATTGATAATCGCCCCTACAAGGTCAATCCGAATTGATATACCGTAGGGGACGATGCCCACATCGTCCCGCTTTTTTTATATTCTTGTTGATAATCTTTTTGAAATATGTTATATTATTGTGAATAGTTATATTATATAACATCTTTTGGAGGTGCCTTATGGCGGACTCACGCGCTATCGGCGTTTTTGATTCGGGACTTGGCGGTCTTACGGTGGCAAAGCAGATAATGAAACTTATGCCGCAGGAAAACATCGTATACTTCGGTGATACCGGCCGCGTGCCTTACGGCACGAAGGGCGTTGATACCATAAGAAAGTATGCTTTGGAGGACGAACGCTTCCTGCTTTCCAAAAACGTTAAGATGATAGTTGCCGCCTGCGGCACGGTCTCCTCGGTGGCGGCGGATACGGGAAACTCTCTGCCCGTGCCCTTTGTTGAGGTGATATCCCACTCGGTAAAAGCGGCGGTCGCCGCCTCAAAAACGGGGCGGATAGGCGTTCTGGCAACGCCTGCCACCATAAAAAGCCACACCCACCGCGATATGATCAAAAAGCTTTGTCCCAAAGCCGGCGTTACCGAAACGGCGGCGCCGCTTCTCGTTTCGCTTGCGGAGGAGGGCTGGTATCAGCCGGATAACGAGATAGCCCGCCTTACGGTTGGCAAATATCTTGAGGATATGAAGAAAAACGGCGTTGATTCGCTGATACTCGGCTGCACCCATTTTCCGGTTTTCGGCGAGCTTATTAAAAGCGTTCTGCCCGATACCGAGCTTATAGATATGGGCGTTCCGGCGGCGCGCTACGTTAAAGAGACCTTGCAGAAAAACGGTATGGAAAACGGCGGCGAAACGCCGGCGAAGCATTTGTTTTTTGTAAGCGATAAGGCGGTAACCTTTGAAAAAACGGTTAAAATATTCTTGGGCGATTTTGCCGAAGACATTAAGATCGACAGGGCGGATGTTGAACAGTTATGAAAAACGTTATGATAAAGATAAAAGGCACGCAGGGGCAGGGCGCCGATACGCAGGTCATAGAGTTTTCGACCGAGGGGACGCTTAAGACCGAGGACGAGGCGTTCATCCTCGCTTATTCCGACGCCGCCATAGCCGAGGGCGCAAAGGTGGATACCGTTCTTACGGCAAAAAACAACTGCGTAACGCTTGAACGCTCGGGCGCGCTCAACTCAAAGATGATAATAGAAAAGGGCGTTCGCAGCAGCTGTTTTTACTCGGTGCCGGAGGGCAGTCTTACGCTCGGCATATACGGAAAAGAGGTATATGCGAAGCTTAACGGCTCGGGCGGAAAGATAAAAATGGTTTACACGATCGACGCCGATATGCGACCGATAAGCGAAAACGCGGTTGAGATCGATATTACGGAAAGACAGGGAATATAAAAGATGTCACAACTTGTGGAAATTGCAAAGAGGCAGATAAAAAGCGGTATGACCGCCGCGGCAAACAAGGCGTTCGGCGAAAGCGAACTGCCTGATTTCGCGGTAGAGACCCCCGCCAACCGCGAACACGGAGATTTTGCGGTAAACGCCGCCCTCGTATGGGCGCGCGCACTGCACGCGGCGCCGCGCGCGATAGCCGAAAAGCTGCTCGCCGCCGCGGATTTTTCGGGCACTTATATTGACCGCTTCGAGATAGCCGGACCCGGCTTTATAAACTTCTTTTTATCGGACAGGTTCTATGCCGATACCGTTTCGGACGTTCTTTGCAAAAAGGAAAAATACGGAACGAGCGATTACGGCAAGGGCAAGCGGGTGCTTGTTGAGTTCGTATCGGCGAACCCGACAGGACCCATGCACATAGGCAATGCCCGCGGCGGCGCCCTCGGCGACTGCCTTGCGGCGGTGCTCGGCGCGGCGGGATATTACGTTGAGCGGGAGTTTTACATAAACGACGCGGGCAACCAGATAAACAAATTCGCGCTGAGTCTCGAGCTTCGCTATCTAGAACTTTATAAGGACGGCATAGAAATGCCCGAGGATTCCTATCACGGCGAGGATATAATAGCCCACGCAAAGGCGTTCGCCGAAAAATTCGGTGATTCCTACGTTTCGGTCGATGAAGCCACCCGGCAGAAGGCGCTTGTGGACTTTGCGCTTCCCAAAAACATAGAGGGCTTAAAGGAAGACCTTAAAAAATACCGCATAGAATACGATACCTGGTTTAAGGAAAGCACGCTTCACGAAAGCGGCGCCACCGGCGAGGTAATAAATAAGCTGAAGGAGAGCGGTCACACCTACACCGAGGAGGACGCGCTCTGGTTTAAAGCCACCGATTTCGGCTGTGATAAGGATTTTGTGCTGGTTAGGGCAAACGGCGTTCCCACCTACATAGTTCCCGATATCGCATACCATTACAACAAGCTTTGCGTTCGCAAGTTCGATAGGGCGATAGATATTTTGGGCGCCGATCACCACGGCTACGTTCCGCGCCTTAAGGCGGCGCTTACCGCCCTCGGCGCTCCCGCCGATAACCTTGACGTTGTTATTATGCAAATGGTGCGCCTTGTGCGGGACGGCGAGGTTATAAAGGCGTCCAAGCGGTCGGGCAAGGCGATAACCCTTGTAACGCTCCTTGAAGAGGTGCCGATCGACGCCGCGCGGTTCTTCTTTAACCTGCGCGAGCCTGATTCCCACTTTGATTTTGACCTTGACCTCGCGGTCAGCGAATCGAACAACAACCCGGTCTTCTACGTTCAGTATGCCCACGCGCGTATATGCAGTATACTCCGTAACGCGGCGGAACAGGGAATGACGCCCGAAGGTGCCGATGAAAATTGCCTTTTAAAGCTTACCGCGCCGGAAGAAAGAGAGCTAATCCTTTACCTTTCCTCTCTTACCGACGAGATAATAAACGCCGCCAGGACCTACGACCCGGCGCGGATGACCCACTACGTTACCGAGCTTGCCACCCGTTTTCATAAGTTTTACGCTTCCTGCCGCGTTATGGGCGAGGAACGCGAAACGGCGCTTGCGCGCCTTTGCCTGACGAAGGCGACCGGCATTGCGATACGCAATCTGCTCGGGCTTCTTAAAATAACGGCGCCCGAAAAAATGTAAGGAGCGATAAAAATGAAACTTGATAACCGCAATCTTACCATGATAATGGACCTGTATGAGCTTACCATGTCAAACGGTATATTCGACAGCCGCTTCAAGAACACCACCACCTATTTCGATATGTTCTTCCGCCGCGTTCCCGATAACGGCGGCTATGCCGTTATGGCGGGCGTGGAACAGCTTATCGACTATATGAACAATCTGCATTTTGATGAAAGCGATATCGAATATCTGCGCTCGCTCGGTCTTTTTGCGGATGAATTCATTGACTACCTTAAAGATTTTAAATTCTGCTGCGACGTTTGGGCGGTCCCCGAAGGCACGCCGATCTTCCCGCAGGAGCCGATAGTTACCGTTCGCGGCCCGGCTATACAGTGTATGATACTTGAAACGATGCTTTTGCTTGTTATCAATCACCAGTCGCTCATAGCCACCAAGGCAAACCGTATTGTCCGTGCGGCGGCGGGAAGACCGGTAATGGAATTCGGCGCCAGGCGGGCGCAGGGGGCGGACGCCGCGTATTACGGAGCCCGCGCCGCGGTGATAGGCGGCTGCACCGGCACCTCGAACATCCGCACCGCAAAGGATTTCGGCACCCCGGCTTCCGGCACTATGGCGCACAGCTGGGTCCAGCTTTTTGACGATGAATACACCGCCTTTCGCACCTACGCCGAAAAATACCCGAAAAGCTGTCTATTGCTCGTTGATACCTATAACGTGCTTAAAAGCGGCATACCTAACGCGATAAAGGTGTTTGACGAGGTGTTAAAGCCGCGTGGGATACGCCCGCTCGGTATAAGGATAGACAGCGGCGATATCACGTATCTTTCCAAGAAAGCGCGCAAAATGCTTGACGAAGCCGGCTATCCGGACGCCAAGATCTGCGTTTCAAACTCGCTTGACGAATATCTTATAAGGGATATGATTTTCCAGGGCGCCGAGGTGGATAGCTTCGGCGTTGGCGAACGGCTTATCACCGCTTCGAGCGAGGCGGTGTTCGGCGGCGTTTACAAGCTTGCCGCCGTTGAGGAAAACGGCGTTATAACGCCCAAGATAAAGGTGAGCGAGAACACCGCGAAGATCACGCTCCCCGGCGTTAAGATACCCTGGCGGCTTTTCGACCGCGAGACCGGCAAGGCGCTTGCCGACGTTATAACCTTAAACCATGAAAAGATAGACGATACAAAACCCTACGAAATATTCGACCCCACCTACACCTGGAAGCGCAAAACGGTGGAAAACTTCCGCGCCGAGAAACTGCAGGTAAAGATATTCGAGGGCGGCAGGCAGGTCTATACCTCGCCGAGCGTTGCCGAAATTAAGGAATACAGGCAACGGTGCGTGGATTATCTTTGGGACGAGGTAACAAGATTTGAAAAACCGCATAACTATTACGTCGATCTTTCACAACCGCTCTGGGATCAGCGAAACGAACTTTTAAGAAAAAACGCAGGTGAAAAACCATGAAAAAAGCATTACTTATAATTTGCGCCGCCCTTATGCTCTTTGCGGCGGGCTGTAAAAAGGACGCAAAGGCAACGGTCGAGCATTCGGTGGATATAGCGTATTACGCCGATACCGGCGCCGTCCCCGGCGCGGCCTTCAAGGCGGGAGAGACGGTAAGCGAAGGCTTTGAAGAAAATGAAAATATGTTTGTTGTTGAGAACGGCGCCCGCAGCTTTGCCTCCTCCGGCGACTATTATTACTATTTTGATATTGACTCGCCGCCGTTTACGGTGGACGCGGTCGTATCCTTTACCGACTGTTACGGATTCGATATCGGAACGGTATCGATCGAGGTAACAAAGGTGCTCGAAGCCCAGGGCATAAAGTATAACGAACACGAGCCCGCAAATGAAGAACTGTTCTTCCTGCCGGGCGCGGGAACGGTCTATTCGGAGGAAGATTCCGCCTCGGGCAGAAAAATCGAACGCACGGTGGTGGAATGCACCTCGCTTAAGCATAAGTTGATCTTTGTTTTTGAGGAAAACGCGCTTTGCGCCGCCGCCTGCTTCAAATAACCTTCAGGAGAATTCATTATGTCACAGATAGTAACCGCCGGCGCCGTTTATCCGGTGCTGGCTTTAAGGGGACTTGTAGCGTTCCCCGATATGTCGATAACGCTCGACGTGGCGCGACCCAAGTCCATAAACGCATTAAACGCCGCTATGGACGGCAACACGCCGATCTTTCTCGTTACCCAGAAAACGATAGCCATAGACCAGCCGGATGCCGGCACGCTCTATAAAACCGGCTGCGTATGCAGGGTCCGCCAGGTGTTAAAAATGCCGGACGGCGCCGTAAAGGCGCTCTTAAGCGGTCAATACAGAGCTTCGTTTTCATCATTTTCGGATAACGGCGAATACTTTACCGCCGCGGTCACAAGGCTTGACGATAAGCCGGTAAAAAACCGCCCGATCTATATCGAAACCCTTTTGCGCCGCATAAAATCGAGCTTTGAACTTTATATGGAAGTGGCGCCCAAGATACCGGGCGATATAGTTATGACCATCGCAACGAGCGATAATCTTTCCTTCCTTTGCGATTATATCGCGTTTCATATCCCCGCGCCGTTTGACGACAAGCAGTATGTTCTTGAACAGCTGAACGTTGTTACCCGCGCAAAGATACTGCTTGAACTGCTTTCAAAGGAACGCGAGATAACCGAGATAGATAACCGCATAGGCGAAAAAACGCGCTACCGCCTGGATGAAAGCCAGAAGGATTATTACCTGAAAGAACAGATAAAGGTAATATCCGATGAGCTTTACGGCGATGAGGGCGCCGATGAGATAGAGGAATACCACGAGCGCGCCGATAAGCTTACGGCGAGCGATGAAATAAAAGAAAAGATCCACAGCGAGATAAACAAGCTCGCCAAGATGCCGCCCGGTGCGCACGAATCCACCAACCAGCGCGCCTTTTTAGACCTCTGCCTCGAGCTTCCCTGGGATAAGGAACGCCCCGGCTCGGTTGACATAAAGCGCGCTTCAAAAATACTCGACCGCGATTTTTACGGTCTTGAAAAGGTAAAGGAACGCATACTTGAAGCTCTCTCGGTCTACGCGCTCGCGCCCGAGGTGACCGGGCAGATAATCTGCCTTGCCGGCCCTCCGGGAGTAGGCAAGACCTCGATAGGCAAAACCATAGCCGAATGTATGGGGCGCGATTACGCGCGGGTATCGCTCGGCGGTCTGCACGACGAGGCGGAGATACGCGGCCACCGCAAGACCTACGTCGGCGCAATGCCGGGCAAGATACTTACGGCTATGAAAAAGGCGGGCAGTAAAAACCCCGTTATACTTTTGGATGAGATCGACAAGATAGGCAACGACTATAAGGGCGACCCCGCCAGCGCAATGCTCGAGGTGCTCGACCCCGAGCAAAACTGCGCCTTCTGCGATAACTTCCTCGATATGCCCTACGATCTCAGCCGCGTTGTGTTCATAACCACCGCGAACTCGCTCGATACCGTTCCGCTGCCGCTTCTTGACCGTATGGAGATAATCGAGATCGGCTCATATACCCGCGAGGAAAAATTCAATATCGCAAAGCGCCACCTTTTGGCGCGCCAGCTGGCAAGCCACGGCGTAACGGCGGCAAACTGCAAAATAGCCCCCGCCGTTTTATACGCGCTTATCGATAACTACACCTCTGAGGCGGGCGTCCGTTCGCTTGAGCGCACTATCGGTTCACTCTGCGCCAAGGCGGCAAAGCAGATAGCCGAGGGCAGCGCGAAAACGGTTAACATAAAACCGAAAGATCTTGAAACGCTGCTCGGGCATAAAAAATATCGCCCCGAGGCGATACTCGAAAACGATGAGATAGGTATTATAAACGGGCTTGCCTGGACCCGCGTAGGCGGAGAAATAATGCAGATAGAGATAGCCGTTATGGAGGGCACCGGCAAGATAGAGCTTACCGGAAATCTCGGCGACGTTATGAAGGAATCGGCTTCGGCGGCGGTCAGCTTTGTTCGCACGAACGCTGAAAAATACGGCGTTGCCCCCGATTTTTATAAACTTAAGGATATACATATCCACGCGACCCAGGCGGCAACGCCCAAGGACGGACCGAGCGCCGGCGTTACGATAGCCACCGGGCTTTTATCCGCGCTTACCGGGCGACCGGTGCGCCGCGATATAGCCATGACCGGCGAGATCACCATCACCGGCAGGGTGCTTCCCATAGGCGGGCTTAAGGAAAAGAGTATGGCGGCTTACCGCGGCGGCGTTAAAACGGTGTTTATACCTAAAGAAAACGTAGCCGACCTTGACGAGGTGGACGCGGCGGTGAAAAACGCGCTTAAGTTTATCCCGGTAACGCGGGTGGATGAGATCATCCCGCTGGCACTTTGCCCCGCAAAAAAACCGGCGGTGCGCCGCGCGGCGCCCGTGCCGCAGTTTCCCAATTAGAGGTGGAATATGAATTTAGGCAAGAGTGAGTTTTTAACCTCGTGCGGAACGCCCGAACAGCTCCCGGCGGCGGGTTTGCCCGAAATTTGCTTTTGCGGCAGGTCGAACGTAGGCAAATCCTCGCTTATAAACAAACTGCTCGGCAGAAAGGCGATAGCGCGGGTAAGCTCTACCCCCGGCAAGACCGCAACCGCAAACTTTTTCGTTTGCGGCGAATGTTACCTTGTTGACCTGCCGGGCTACGGCTACGCAAAGATATCGCCCGATGAACGGCGGCGCTGGGATCTGCTTATGAACGGGTATTTTCAGGGCGGCAGGAATATCGCCGTTTGCCTTCTGCTTTTCGATATCCGCCGCACCCTTTCGGGTGACGACGAACGTATGCTCGATTTTCTCGCCGCCCGCGGCATACCCTTCGCGGCGGTGCTTACAAAGTGCGATAAGCTAAATAAAACAGAGCTTGCCGGGCAAACTTCCTACTGGCAAACTCTGTTTGAAGACGTTCCTGTTTTCCCGTTTTCCGCCATATCGGGCGCGGGCAGGCAGGAAATATCAGATTTCATCGAGGGAAAGATCAAATAACTGTTTTAGGAAATAAACGTCCTTTACTTCTAACGTTTTACCCTTTAGGTATTCGAGGGCGCCGGCGGGCGTGGTAAAGTTAAAGGTTACCTTGTATGAATAAAGCGCCTGCTTTGCAAAGCCGGCTTTTTTATCGGCGGCAAGCTTGCCGTATTTCCCGTCGCCTAAAAGCGGATGACCTATCGCCGCCATATGCGCCCTTATCTGATGGGTGCGCCCGGTGAGGAGCTCCACCTCGATAAGCGATAGCCCGCCCTTTGAACTTATCACCCGGTAGCGGGTCTTTACGGTGAGGTTGGAATCGGTCTTTTTGTTGCTTAAAAAAACCTTGTTTTTCTGCTCGTTTTTCTCCAAGAACCCTTCGAGCGTTGCGCTTTTTACCTTAGGAACGCCGTGCACTACCGCGAGATACCGTTTATCTATTTCGCGGTTTTTTATCTTTTCGCAAAGGATCTTGAGCGCTTCGGCGTTTTTGGCGGCAAGCACGATACCGCCGGTGTTGCGGTCTATCCGGTTTGCAAGCGCCGGGGTAAAGGACTGCGCCTTTTCGGGATCGTATTCCCCTTTGTTGTAAAGATAACGTTTTATCCTGCCTATAAGGGTATCGCCGTATTCGGTCTTGTCCGGGTGGGATAAAAGCCCCTGCGGCTTATCGGCGGCTATTATGTTTTCATCCTCATAAACGATATTAAGCTTTTCGGAAGCCGATAAAAAATCGTATCTCGGGCGGTCGTCGCCGAAAAACTCATCGTTTATGAACGCCTCTACGGTATCCCCCGCCGCAAGCCGGGTATCGCCCTTTGCGCGGGCGCCGTTTACCTTAACGCGTTTTAACCTTATGTATTTGTATAACAGCGTTTCGGGCAGCTTGGGGCAGACCTTCTGCATAAATCTGTCAAGGCGCTTTCCGCTGTCATCCTTTAAAACTGTAAAGCTTTTCATAATACTCTCCCGGGGGTGTTGAATTTGGATAATTCTGTTCACGAGGGGCACCGCGAGCGTGTCCGCGCCGAGTTTATACAAAACGGCTTCGGCAAGGATACCCCGCCGCGCAAGCTGCTGGAATTTTTGCTTTTTTACTGCGTTAGCCGCAGGGATACCGCGCCTACCGCCTACGCCCTGCTCTCCCGCTTCGGCTCGCTGGCAAACGTTCTGGACGCGCCGCTTGAGGATATCGCGGCGGTCGACGGTATGAGCCGGAACTCGGCGCTGCTTTTAAAATCTATAATGCCCATAGCCAGCTGTTATCTGCACGAGAAGAAAACACAGTCGCCGAATTTCAACGGTCTTGAGGATATCGGTGAATTCGTGCTTACCCAGTATATGGGCACGGAGACCGAGCGCATAGGGCTTGTTTCGCTTACCACGGGCGGTAAGCTTCTGGCTTTTGAGTTTATAGGCGAGGGCGATATATCCTCGGTGGGCGTTTCCTTCCGCGATATCATAGGCCGCCTTATCGGGCATAACGCCAACGCGGCGGTGCTGGCTCACAATCATCCGAGCGGCGTTGCTCTGCCGAGTCTTCGCGATACCGCGGTTACCGAAAGTCTTGCCGCCACCCTTAAAAACGTGGGCATTTGCCTTGTGGATCACGTTATCGTCGGTTCGGGCGACTATATCTCAATGGCGCAAAGCAAGGAATACGCGCATATCTTCGGAACTTACAACAAATAAGTATATCATAAACCGCGTGAGAAAGCAACACAGTCGCCGGATATATAAGCGGGACGATGTGGGCATCGTCCCCTACGGTATATGCAATATGTGCATTTTGAAAATTCGCTATTGATTTTACAATCGGTTTGTGATATTATACTATGGCACGGAAAAAACGTGCCGAATATTTTGTGCGCCGGTAGCTCAGCTGGATAGAGCGTCTGGCTACGGACCAGAAGGTCGGGAGTTCGAATCTTCTCCGGCGCGCCAAAAAAAGAACCACCCGCGGGGTGGTTCTTTTTTTGCGGAGAAGATTCGAAAAGGACGGTTTGCGCAGCAAATTGCGACCTTTCGGTGAACGGTCGCAAAGTCCGGGTGCGTGCCGGCGCCGTTGGTGCCGGGCGAATCTTCACCCGTTAGGCAGGATATAAAATGAAAACCGCTACAGGGTGGTTCTTTTTAATGATGTTTGCCCTAACGGGCAAATGATGATTTTGCCGTTCGGCAAAAATGATGATGCTCCCGTTGGTCGCAATGATGCGATGTGTTCCGTTTATGCGCGAAGCGCTCATCATGAGGCAAAGCCTCTCATCATGCCCGAAGGGCTCATCATGTTCCGCGACAGGGGAACACATCATTCGCCGAGTGTTCTTTTGAACACCCAGCGCGGGGTGGTTCTTTTTAATGATGTTTGCCCTAACGGGCAAATGATGTTATGCTTGCGCATAAATGATGTTGCTTCGCAAATGATGTTGCCTTGCGGCAAATTAAGGTGCCTGCGGCGCATATAAAGGCGGGCGATTGATAATCGCCCCTACATGCGGTCAATATAGATTGATATATCGTAGGGGCGGATATCATCCGCCCGCTTTTATAAATAGCGCCGCAGGCACCAACGTCTAATGTCTACCGTCTAACATCTAACGTCTAAAACGGTGCGTCGGGGACGCCGCACCCTACAAGTGCAATCCAAATGGCTATATCGTAGGGTCAGACGTCCCCGGCTGACCGGTTGCTTTTCGGGCGATTGATATGTATAGTGTAATAAGATAGTATACAGGTTGTGCAAGGACATAGTATACAGATTTATGGTAGAATAAAGGCAAATAGAATACTGAAAAAGGAAGTGTTTTAGATGCCATGGGGGAATAAATCTGTGGAAGAATTAAGAAAAGAATTTGTAATTGCAGCAGAGACCAGCAGCAATTTCAGTGCCTTGTGCCGCGAGTTTAATATC
>JAFZIK010000016.1 GCA_017554405.1 Clostridia bacterium
GCGCAAAATTCTGCACAAAAACGCGCTCGTTTAAGGTCGCAGAATTTTATCGGAAAACGAATTTGGGGCTATGCGAGGCAAAAACACAGGAAATCCTGTCGGATTTCCGAGTATTTTAACGAAGTCATAGCGCAAAATCCGTCCGCTAAAATCGAGTTCGGATACGCACGCTATGCTTAATAAATAAAAATATCCGGCGGCCGCTGTTTGCGGTCGCCGGATGAATTTATAAAAACATTACTGTTCTTCTTCGGGTTCTTCTTTTTCAAAGTGGATATCGGCTATGCTGACGTTTACCTTGGTTACGGCAACGCCGGTCATGGTCTGGATCTTATCCTTAACGTTCTTCTGGACCGCCTCGGCGACCTCGCGCGCGTTAACGTTATTATCAATGCAGATAAAAACGTTTATCTCAAGCGCGCCGTTGATCCTATCAACACGAACGCCCTTAAAAACGCTTTTTGTTTTGAAGGTGCCTTTGATATCGATCGCCTTTTTTGAAAGACCGGTAACGCCCTCTATCTCGCAAGCGGCTATGGTAGCCATTTTTTCAAGAACCTGGGTGGAAACGCTGAGCTCGGTATTGTTTTCCTGCATATTAAAATCCTCCGTATTCTTTAGCTGTGTTCTCTACGTTACGTATTATAACACATTTTTTTTAAAAGCACAACTATTTTACCGCAACAATTTTAATATTTGCAAGCGGTATGTTGGTCTGGGAGGTGATTATATCCTGGATCCGGAGCGTTTGGGTGGTGGTAAGACCGTCCGACCGGACTACTACGTTAACGTCCTTATCGCCTATGACTACGAGCGCATCGGCAAAGTCCTTTGCCTTTAGCAGCGCCTCTATATTGCTTTCCTGCTCCATTCGCTTTACAAGCCCGGTTACCGCATCCACCGCGCTTGCCTTTTCTTCATCGGTAAGCGAAGAGGACCTCAAAGTCTCCTCTACCGTTTCTTGCTGTTTTTTAAGGTTGCTCGCGCGCTCCTTTGCGGCGGTCTCGAAATAATCCTTATCGAGCGTATCCGCCTTTGCCGAGGTGGCGACCACGCCGCCCTGATCATCGGCGTTTACGTATGCCGCTTCGCCTAAATACTTTTCGTTTGAAGAAAACTTCATATTAAGCCATACCGCCGCGCCGAGGCACAAAACCATGACCACCAGGATCGCCTGACCCTTTGTAAAAACCTTACCTTTTTTCACTGTAGATTCCTCCTGAAACATATACTCTTTGCGATGTTATATCAAGCGCCGCGGTAACGGCGTTTTCTATCTTTTCGGCGATATCTGGGTCATCGCCGCCTAAGCATACAATCGCCACGCCGCGTATCTGCGGCATTATCTCGGTGATGATAAGCGGCGTTTCGGAACCGTCCGACCCACGAACGGTTATATAAGACTGCTTGGTCGCCTTGCGGTTTTCCTCCGATTCCTTACCGGTTGAAGCCGAGGTATCGCTCTCCTTTAAATCGGCGTAATCATACCTTATCCCGCTTTCAAGGGTAACTATCACCGTTGGGCTTCTATCGCCGGTGATACCGGTAACAATGCTTTTAACGTTTTCGTAAACGGTATTTCTGTAATCCTCGGCGCTGATACCGCTTTTGGGCTGTTCTGTTTTTTTGAATGAAGGAATAAGGGTCGAAAGATATATAAGCACTATGCCGGATATGCCGATCACAAGAAGTATTTTGGGCTTTCCCGCTATTTCCCTTATTTTTTTTAAAAGTTTACTCATTTATTACCACCAGTTCATAATCATCGGAACCGATAACGTTTTTGATATCCTCGGGCTTTGCCCCGCTGTAAACGTAAACTTTAGTAATATTTATGCCGCCCGATCCCGATTTATCCGTAAAAACCGAAATTTTCGAAAATTCTATGTTCGCGCTATTTAAAGCGCTTGCGAAAACCGCCCTTGCCGCCTCGGCTGAAAGTTGCTCGTTCCGGAAATCGGCGCTGCTCACGAGAAAATCCGGTATATCCCCTATGCCCGGAACGGTAAAGGCGGTTATGAGCGAAAGCAAAAAGCAAAGGCATACGGCGAATCTGACCGGCTTTGACATATTGCCCTTCGGCACAAGTATATAAAGCACGCCGAGCAGTATACAGCCGGCGCAAAAGGCGGTAACGAAAACGCGGATCGAATTCATACCGCCTTACCCGCGCCGAGGGTGATCGCAAGCGATACCGTAAACATAGCCGCCGTAAGTATCACCGCGCCTGTTAAAAAACCGAGCATACCATCCACCGCCTTAAAGAGTTTTGAGGTCTCGTCTATTGAAAAGAGGGTGCAAACACCGCCGAGGAGATTAAGTATCAGCCGCCAGAGAAGCAGCTCCGCCAACACCGGCAAAAGCATTATAACTATTGCCACAACGCCGTAAATACCCACCGATGACCTTAAAAGCGAAAGCGACGAAGAAACGGTGTTTACCGCGCCCGAAAGGGCGTTACCCGCGACCGGAACGCAGGTGCCGAGGATAAACCTCGCCGTTTTTACCGAAAGCGAATCGGCGGCGGAATTAACGGCGTTTTTTGCCCCTAAAAGCCCTAAAAACACGGTGGTGCAAAAGGACATTATCCATATCCCCGCCTTTTTGAAGGTCTCGGCAATGCCGGTGCCGCTAACAAGCGGCGATACCGCCGCGCCCACCGAAAGGGCGAGATAAGCGCCCATTACGGAGGTTATAAAAAAGGCGACGGTGGCGTTTACAAATTCCGCAGAAGCGAGCATCATTACGCCGCTCGAAACAGCGGTGGCGGGCGCGCCCGAAACGCTTACAATACCAATATAAGCGGGGATGAACGCCAGCATAAAGGCACTGCAGCCCTTTATGGCGTTTACCGCCGAGCTGACAGAGGCAAATACGCTGTAAATAAACGCCGAGCATACCGCCAGCGTTACCGCGAATTTAACGGCGGTATCCGCCTCTTCGCCATTGCCGAACGCCCGGACCGCCGCGGCGATGATTATTATACCCATCACCGCCGACCCCGCCTTGAGCGGTGCCTTTGCCCCGCTTTTTATAAACTTCCAGATATGCGAAAAAACGCCCTCTGCCGTAAGCGAGTTTATCCAGTTATAATCCGAAGTATCGATGTTTTCTTCCCTTAAAAACTCCCGTGCCCCGTCGGTAAGGTAGTCTTCGGTTTTTTTGATACCGCTTTGCTCATATACGCCCGAATAGAGGTCCTCTTCTGCAAAACAATATATCCTTATACAAACGAGGAGAGCAAAAGCGGTCAAGATCACAAAAAGTTTTTTCATATACCCGCAAATTTAAGCGCCGTTTCAAGCAGGTTCACCGCCGGCGGCACGCAGAGAACGAATATGGCGCATTTGCCCGCGAATTCCGCTTTGGCGGCAAGCGAGGACTGCCCGAAATCCCGGCAGGTATCGGCGACAAAGGCGGTAAGATAGGATATCCCCAACGCCTTTAGCGCCACCTTAAAGCAGGAAGCCGCGCCGCCCGCCTTTTCAAAGGCGCTTTTAAGATATGTAATATGCGGGTTTATCTGCTCGGCAAGCAGCAGCAAGACCGCCGCGCCGCAGGTGAGTGAAAGCAAAAACGCGTATTCGGGCTTATGCTGACCTATTGCCAGCGCCGCGCTTGCCGCCAGAAGCAGAACCGCCAGCACCTTTAAAAAGACCGCCGTCATAACCCGAAGAGCCGCTTGATAGTCGAAAAGAGGTCGGCAATAGCGGTAACGACCATCAAAAGCACAACGATAAGCCCGGCAAGCGAGGTGAGCATCGCCTGATCCTCCCGCCCCGAACGTATAAGAAGCTGATTAAGCACCGTAACTATTATGCCGATAGCGGCGATCTTGAAAATAAAGTTTACATCCACGCCAAAAATCTCCAATTATAAAAGCATTATACCCGCGGCAAGCCCAAAGCAAACGCCGCCTGTCCGCCATATTTTGGCGGTGGCGCAGTAGTCGGCTTCCGCCTCCTCCGTAAACTCGCAAAGCCTTTGCGCCACCCGCTTTATCCGCCGCAGTTCGTGCTCGGTATCACCCTTGCCGAATTCGTTTAAAAAGCCGTTAAGAATATCGGCAAGCTCGGCGTTTAATGCCCTGTTTTCTATGCGGATAACGCCGTTTGCCGCAAAAAAACCCTCGACTTTGCCGAACGAGCGGGAGAGAATATCGGCGCTGCTTGAAGCGCCCGCCAAAAGCAGTTCGCTTGCCGAATCAAGCGCGGCGGCAACGCTTTTCAGCCACTTTATATCCGTTTTTTTCGAGTATGCCTTTGCCGCCCCGAAAAGCGAAAATCCGATCACGACCGCGATTATACCGCCAAGCTTAACGACCTGTCCCATGCTTTACCTCTTCTGTATCAAAAGTTCTGACAGGGTCACCGGGGTTTTTGCCCATAACGGCAACCGTTTTTAAAATCCCGCTGTTTATCAGTCTGTCGGTCACGGGTCTTTCCGTTAATTCCGTAAGGTTTCCGGCGTGCGCCGTTGTTATTATAAAAACGCCCGAATTAAACGCTTCTAAAATGCTGTTTATTTCCGCTTCGGTGCCTATCTCATCAAAGGCGATCACCTGGGGGAACATGGTCCTCAGCGCCATTTCGGCGCCCTTCGCCTTATCGGCTAAAAACAGAATATCCGTATTTACCCCAAGGTCAAAGGCATACTCCCCCGCTCCGCCGGACAGCTCCCGCCGGCTATCGATCACCGCTATCCGCTTACCGCGGTTTGAAAGGGTTTTTATAAGATCGCGAAGCACGGTGGTCTTGCCGCAACCCGGCGGACCGGTTATGAGCATACCGCCGCAAAAGATATCGGGCAGCCTGCCGCAGGCGCCGCAAATATCACGCGCAACGCGGATATTAAGCGCGGTCACATCGCTAAGCGAACCGGATGAAAAATCGCCGCAGACCCCCGCGCGAAAGCCGCCCTTTACCGATATATAGCCGTTTTTTATCTCTTCCGTATGCGCAAAAACCGAGTTTTCGCAAAGCTTCATAAATGCCTTTTCGATGAGGTCTTTATCGCATATAAACGGGTGCTCGGGCAGAAAATTAACCGCGCCGTTTTCGGATAAATAAAAGGATTTTCCGCCCACCGTTACCATAACCGGGCCGTTTTTTCTAAGGCGTATCTCGTCTATCGCCGCCCCGGCGCGCACGGGCACCGCCGCCGCCGCGCGGACCTTATCCGGCAGCAGCGAAAGCATATAAGAAAAACGCGCGTTTTCGGTCATTCTATCCCACCTTGTCTTTCCTATAAATCTTATGAACGGCAAGTCCACTTTTAGAACATAATGTTTTTAAAAGAGCCGAAGCAAATCCGCGCTTGACCGCGGCCGCTTCGGCTGGTATAATCTTTAAAACCGGAAAATCCGTAAAAAAAAGGATGTGATCATATGATCGATGAAAAAAAGACGAAGGAAGCCATAAGGCAGCTTATGAATTCTTATGCTGATTACGCCGAAAAAGGCATAAAGGAGGATGACTCCACCGCCATATCGGGCGCAGGCAAAATCGAGGGGACGGATAATTTTTTCAAGCTTTCTTTTGTCCATATAAGCGGCGACCCGGCGGGTGTGAGAACGCTTATGCTTAAGGTGATAAGGCAGAACACCGACCGCGAATATTCCCAGTTTGATTTTAAGGGCACAAGCGAGGAGATCATCGAGTATATAAGAAAGCCCGTTTACAGTTGCGATGATTTTTATAACCGCATTAAAAGAATGTCGGATAAATGCGATGATTACTGGGAGGAAAACGGATAAGATTAGACGTCAGACGTTAGATTGTAGACGCCAGATAATATGAAATGTGCTTCGCACGTGAAATGCCTTCGGCGTGAATTGACGTAAACGTCATGAATTGCCTTGCGGCATTAAGGTGCGGCAAAGCCGCGGATATAAAATACGGCGGCGGGATTTTCCCGCCGCCGCTCATATTATCTGATATCTGATCCGGGCGATTCGTGAATCGCCCCTACGTGGATCATTCGTCCGCCAGGTTATGCCATACGTTCTGAACGTCATCGTTATCATCGAGCATATCGAGGAGTTTTTCCATTTTCTCCGCCGCTTCGCCCTCAAGGGTGGTGGTGGTCTTCGGCACATACTGCACCTCGGCGGTCAAAAACTCATAGCCCTTTGCCTCGAGCGCATCGCGCACGGCGCCTAAATCGTTGGGCGCGGTGGATATCTCGAACACGTCGCCGTCATAATTAAAATCATCGGCGCCGGCTTCGAGGGCTTCCTCCATAACGGTATCCTCATCCTTGCCCTCGCCTTCTATTTCGATTATGCCCTTGCGGTCAAACATAAACATTACCGAGCCGGACTGACCCAGATTGCCGCCGCATTTATCGAAATAATGGCGGATATCGCCCGCCGTGCGGTTGCGGTTATCGGTAAGGGTCTCAACAACTACCGCCACGCCGCTCGGACCGTAGCCCTCGTAGACAAGCTCTTCATAATCGTTGCCGCCGGCTTCGCCCGCCGCTTTGCTTATGATACGCTCGATATTATCGTTGGGCACGTTTGCCGCTTTTGCCTTAGCTATTGCATCCTTAAGCTTACTGTTTTCAGCCGGGTTCGGACCGCCCTGTTTAACTATTACCGATATCTCCCTGCCTATCTTTGTAAAGACCTTTGCCCTTGCGGCATCGGTTTTTTCTTTTTTGCGCTTGATATTGTTCCACTTGGAATGTCCTGACATAATTATCAATCCTTTAGGCTTTTATTAAATGATTTTATCACATATCCGGGTTTTGTTCAAGGGCTTTTTCTATTATTTTATCGACGTCCGCGAGAGACTTTATGCCGCAAGCCATTCGCCTGAGCTCCGCCGCGCCGGAAAGCCCGGTCATATACCACGCAACGTGCTTCCTGGCTTCGAGCATGGCGATATAAGGATCCTTATAAGAGAGCATTTTTTCTATCTGCAAAAGGCAGGTATCAAGCCGCTCTTTAAGCTTAGGCGGCGTATACTTTTTGCCCTCCATATACGCGTTTATCTCACTGAAAACAAATGGATTGCCCCTTGCGGCTCTGCCCACCGCCACAAAATCACAGCCGGTATTATCATACATATTTTTTGCCGAAATACCGGAGTTTATATCGCCGTTTGCTATGATCGGGATACCAACCGCCGCTTTAACGGCGGCTATCGTTTTGATATCCACCGGCGGGGCATACATCTGATCGCGGGTCCTGCCGTGGACCGTTATCGCCGCCGCGCCCGCCTGCTCCGCCGCCTTTGCGAGCTCTACGGCGGTTATATGCGCGCTATCCCAGCCGGTGCGGATCTTTACCGTTACGGGCAGGCGGACGGCATCCGCTACAGCCCTTATTATCCTTGCGGCAAGCGGGATATCGCGAAGCAGGGCGCTGCCCCCGCCGTTGCCGGCTACCTTCGGCGCCGGACAACCCATATTTATATCGATAAAAGACGGCGAGTATTCCTCCGCCTTTTGCGCCGCGCGCGCCATTATACCCGGATCAGAGCCGAAAAGCTGAGGCGCCCAGATCCTGCCGCCAACGCTCTTTAAAAGGGCTTTCGACTTATCGTCGCCGAGCACTACCGCCTTGGCGCTCGTAAGCTCGCCGACCGTAAAAGCGGCGCCGAGGTCTACACATATCTCCCGCATTGCCCTATCCGAAACACCCGCCATAGGGGCTAAAGCGGCGTAACCTTCAATAATCACGTTTCCTATTTTCATAGCATAAAAATTATAACCAAAAATAAAAACTATGTCAATTTAAAAAAATGTGAAAATTATAGTGACAAACGCGAAAAAAAATGTTATTATAAATATAACTGTATTCTTTTATGCGATTCCGGGGTGAAAAGTATGAAATTATTGGCGGTGGACGGCAACAGCATAATCAACCGCGCCTTCTACGGAATAAAACTTTTATCCACCAAAAACGGGCAGTATACAAACGCGGTATACGGCTTTATAAACATACTTTTAAAGCTTATCGAGGATCAGAAGCCCGACGGCGTTGCCGTTGCCTTTGATCTTAAAGCCCCCACCTTCCGCCACAGGATGTATGCCGAATACAAGGCGGGCAGGCGCCCTATGCCGGAAGAACTTAAAGGGCAGTTTCCGATAATCAAGGAATGGATAACCCTTGCCGGTTACAACTTTATAGAATGCGAGGGTTTTGAGGCGGACGATATTTTAGGCACACTTGCCGCAAAGGCGGAAAGCGACGAGAACGAATGCGTTATCGCCACCGGCGACCGCGATTCGCTCCAGCTTGTAAGCGATAACACCCACGTGCTTCTGACCGTTACCCGTATGGGACAAAACGAGATAACCGATTACACCCCGCAAAAGTTGTTTGAGCGCTACTCGCTTACTCCGCCGCAGATGATAGAACTTAAAGCTCTTATGGGCGACAGTTCGGACAACATCCCGGGCGTTGCCGGCATAGGCGAAAAAACCGCGACCGACCTTATATGCCGTTTTGAAAACATCGACAATATTTTCGGTAATCTTGATACGCTCGATATAAAGGACAGCGTGCGCGCCAAGCTCGCCGCCGGCAGGGATTCCGCATATTTAAGCCGGGAGCTTGGCACCATTTGCAAGACCGCGCCGATAAACACCGATTTTGAATACTACCGCACAAGGACTGCCGACGCCGCCGGACTGTCCGCACTTATGACCGAGCTTGAGCTTTTCAAGCTTATGGAGCGTATGGGCATAAAACCGGGCGCCATACCCGTGAAAAAAACGACCGCAAGCGACCTTGCCGCCTTTACCGAAGGCACCGCCGCCGATATAAAGGGAACGGCAGATATTTGCCCCGAAGCCGGCGCCGCGGTATCGGGCAAAAAGATAATACCGCTGAGCGAAGCCGAAATCAAGGCGATACTTGAAGACGAAAGCATAAAAAAGCGGGTCTACGGCAGCAAGAGCATTTACAAAAAATACCCCGCCGCAAGATCGGTGGAGTTTGACGCGCTGCTTGCCGCGTATCTTTTGAATCCCGCTTCAAACGATTATTCGCCCGAGCGCCTTTTTGCCGAATACGGCATAGAATATGACGGCTCCGATACCGCCGCGGCGTTTTCCCGCCTTTGCGACAAGCTTTCGGCGTTGCTTGACGAAAGCGGCGAGACCGGGCTTTTAAGAGATATTGAGATACCGCTTGCCCGCGTGCTTGCCGAAATGGAAAAGGTCGGCTTTTTAGTGGACGCCGAGGGCATAAAGAATTACTCGGCAGAGCTTGACGGTCGGATAGAAGAGCTTACCCGCGATATATACGCGCTGGCGCAGACCGAGTTTAACATAAACTCGCCCAAACAGCTTGGCGAAGTGCTGTTTGTTAAGCTCGGTATACCCTCAAAAAAGAAAACCAAGAGCGGTTTTTCCACAAACGCGGACGTGCTCGAGGAACTCCGATACGATTACCCGATAGTTGACCTGATATTGAAATACCGCCGCCTGGCGAAATTAAAATCCACCTACTGCGAGGGTCTGCTTTCCGCCATCGGCAAAGACGGACGGATACATTCCACCTTTAACCAGACCGAGGCGCGCACCGGCAGGATAAGCTCGCTTGAGCCGAATCTACAGAATATCCCGGTCCGCACCGAGGAGGGCAAGCGTTTCCGCGAATTCTTTGTTGCAAAGGAAGGTTACGTGCTTTGCGACGCCGATTATTCGCAGATAGAACTGCGGGTGCTCGCCTCGCTATCGAACGACCCCGTGATGATAGACGCCTTCGACCGCGGCGTTGATATACACACGGTCACGGCTTCTGAAGTGTTCGGAATACCCGAAGATATGGTTTTACCGATAATGCGAAGCAGAGCAAAGGCGGTAAACTTCGGGATAGTTTACGGCATAGGCGCCTTTTCGCTTGCAAAGGATATCGGCGTTTCCCGCGCGGAAGCAAGCCGCTATATAACGAATTATCTTAACACATACAAGGGCGTTTCCTCCTATATGGAAAACGCTATACACGAAGCCAAACTGAACGGTTACGTTACCACCGCCTTCGGGCGCAGGCGCTACCTGCCCGAGCTTTCCTCATCAAACGGGATGCTAAGGGCGTTTGGCGAGCGCGTTGCGAGAAACGCGCCGATACAGGGCACGGCGGCGGATATAATAAAGATAGCGATGATAAAGGTGCAAAACCGCCTTGAAAAGGAATATCCGGACGCGCGCCTGATCCTTCAGGTCCACGATGAACTGATAATAGAATGCAAAGCCGCTAACGCCGCCGCGGTTTGCGCTTTGCTCGAAGAGGAAATGGAAAACGCGGCGAAGCTAAAGGTCCGGCTCTCCGTGGAAGCGCACTCCGGGCGCACCTGGCTTGAGGCAAAAGGATAATGGATATACTCTTTGTTTGTTCGGGCAACACCTGCCGCTCGCCTATGGCGGAAGGATATTTAAACTCAAAAAACATTAGCGGTCTTACCGCAAAAAGCTGCGGCTTTATGGGCGCGGGCGAACCCGCCACGCCCGAGGCGGTCGCCGCTATGCGGGAGATAGATATAGATATTTCGGCTCACAGGTCGGCTACCGTTTCAAGGGAGCTTATCGCCGCGGACAAAATATACTGCATGGGCGACTCTCACAGGCAGGCACTTATCGCCGCCGGAGTGGAAAACGATAAGGTTTTTGTGCTGGGCGGCGGGATAAGCGACCCGTTCGGGCACGGCATCGCGGTTTACCGCATTTGCCGCGATCAGATAATAAACGCGATAAACTGCGCGCTTTACGGCGGTATGATACTGCCCTTCGGGGTGATCCCGGCAAGCGGTGAAGACGCGGAAGATATCGCCGCCATAGAGAAAGAATCTTTTTCCTCACCCTGGAGCGAAAACGCCGTGCGCGAGGCAATGGAGCATAAAACGGTGTTTTTCAAGGCAGTATCCGGCGATCGGGCGGTGGGTCATATAGGCGTTACCGCGGTTGCGGGCGAAGGTTATATAAACAATCTGGCTGTCCTGCCCGATTTTAAGAGGCAGGGCGTAGGGTCGCTGCTTTTAGACCGCGCTATCACCTTTTCAAGAGAATCCCGGCTCGAGTTTTTATCGCTCGAAGTGCGGAAATCCAACGAAGCGGCTATCGCCCTTTATAAAAAACTCGGTTTTGAGACCGCGGGCGAGCGGAAGGATTTTTACGATGACCCGAAAGAAAACGGAATTATTATGACGAGATGGTTTTGCTATGCTGATCCTATCAATTGAATCCTCATGCGATGAAACAAGCGTTGCGGTAACGAGCGAACGCAAGGTTCTATCAAATATAGTTGCAACCCAAATAGCCGAGCACCGGCTATACGGCGGCGTTGTGCCGGAGATCGCCTCGCGCCGGCATACCGAGGCGATATCGGGCGTTTGCAAAGCGGCGCTGAGTGAAGCCGGGGTTACCTTCGGCGATATAGACGCGGTGGCGGTGACCTTCGCGCCCGGGCTTATAGGCGCACTGCTTGTTGGCGTTAACTACGCAAAGGGCTTATCCGCCGCGCTCGGCGTTGAGCTGATACCGGTCCACCACCTGCGCGCGCACATCGCGGCAAACTATATAGACAGCGATCTAAAGCCGCCGTTTTTATGCCTTACGGTATCTGGCGGCAACACGATAATCACCGAGGTCAAGGATTATACCTCTTTTAATCCGATAGGCGGCACTGCCGACGACGCCGCGGGCGAATGCTTCGATAAGGTAGCCCGCGCGCTCGGGCTATCCTACCCCGGCGGCGTAACGCTTGATAAAATAGCCGCCGCGCCGGACGATAAAGCTTATCCCCTGCCCGTTCCGAAAACCGCGGGCGAATACGATTTCAGTTTTTCCGGCCTTAAAACCGCGGCGGTCAATCTTATACACAACTATTCACAGCGCGGTGAAGAGATCGACGTGGCGGTCCTTGCGGGCACGCTCAGGCACCGCGTATGCGGCATACTTACCGAAAAGACCTTAGCGGCGGCAAGGGCGCTCGGCTATAAGACGCTGGCGCTCGCGGGCGGCGTTTCCGCCAACAGCGAACTGAGACAAATGCTTTCTGACGAATGCAAAAAATCAGGTGTCAAGCTTTACCTGCCCGAGCTTAAATACTGCGGCGATAACGCCGCGATGGTAGGCGTGGCGGGTTATTACGAATATCTCAGCGGCAACACGGCTACGCTCGATCTTAACGCCGCGGCTACAATGCCCATTGATTACCGATAATACTTTTGAGGAAATGATATGAAGGAAAAAAGACTACTGCTTATTGTGAATCCGATCTCTGGCAAGGCAAAAATGGTATCGAACCTTATGGCGGTCGTGCGGATACTCTCGCAAAACGGATTTGCCGTAACGGTTTATCCCACCAAGGCGCCGAGCGACGCCACCGATCGTATAAACACCGTAAAAAGCGGCGAATTTGAACGCATAGTGGTTTGCGGTGGCGACGGCACGCTTAACGAGGTCATCACCGGCGTTATGCGCAATTCGCTCGACGTAAAGATCGGCTACGTTCCCGCGGGCACGCTCAACGAATGGTCGGCAAGTCTCAAGATACCCCGCTCGATACCCGAAGCGGCAAAGGCGGCTGCCGGGGACGGCGAAACGCTCCTTGATTTAGGAAAATTCAACGACCGGTATTTTTCATACACCGCATCCTTCGGTGCCTTTACGCAGGCATCCTATTCCACCCCGCAGGGTATAAAAAACATATTCGGGCAAACGGCATACTTTTTTGAGGGGCTAAAACTTTTGGGCGATATTCGCCCCTTCCGCTTAAAATTTGAATCGGATGAAAAAACGGTCGAGGACGATTTTATATTCGGGGCGGTCTCAAACTCGTTATCGGTGGGCGGTATCGTTAAATTCAAAGAAAACACCGTTGATCTGTGCGACGGAATGTTTGAAGTCCTGCTCATTAAAAAAGTTGATAATCTGCTTCAGTTCCAGAATCTTTTAGACGGCGTGCTGAAGGGCGATTTTACAAGAAAACAAATGATATTTTTCCGCACAAAGAAATTAAAGGTCACCGGCGGTAAGGATATGCCCTGGACGCTCGACGGCGAATACGCGCCGGGCGGTGAAGATATTACGATAGAAAACATTCCTTCGGCTCTGCACCTTATTACCGAACAGAAGAAAAAAGAAAGCGAGTAGTGAATCATGTTTACAAGAGATATAGGCGTTGACCTCGGCACAGCCAACACTTTGGTTTGCGTTAAAGGCAAGGGTATAATAATGAGAGAGCCCTCGGTAGTGGCTTACGATATAAGGAACGACGCCGTGCGCGCGGTGGGCAGAGAGGCAAAGGATATGATCGGCAGAACTCCCGGCTCGATAGTTGCGGTGCGCCCTCTTAAGGACGGCGTTATCGCCGACTTTGACGTTACCGCCGCAATGCTCAAGCGCTTTGTTCGCGAAGCTCTCAAGGGCTCGTTTTTCTCGCGCGTTCGTATGGTGCTTTGCATACCCTCGGGCGTTACCGAGGTTGAAAGCCGCGCGGTTTACGACGCGGCAAAGCAGGCGGGCGCTACCGATATCGATCTTATAGAAGAACCCATGGCGGCGGCGGTGGGCGCGGGGCTTCCCGTATGGGACGCTTCGGGCAATATGGTGGTAGACATCGGCGGCGGAACAAGCGAGGTGGCGGTAATATCGCTCGGCGATATCGTTACCGCCCAGTCGATACGCGTTGCGGGCGACGATCTTGACGAAGCCATAATTAGCTACATACGCCGTAAACATAATCTCCTTATAGGCGAGCGCACAGCCGAACAGATAAAAATAGAGATCGGCTCGGCAAAGGAATACGAGGGCGAGACCTCCATAGAGATCAAGGGCAGAAACCTTGTTGACGGTCTGCCGAAAAACGTTACGATATCTTCGGCGGAGGTCCGTTCCGCTATGGCGGACACCGTGGCACAGATAATAGAAGTTATCCGCCTTACGCTTGAAAAAACGCCGCCCGAGCTTGCGGCGGATATCATAGACCGAGGTATGACCCTTACCGGCGGCAGCGCGCTGCTTCGCGGTCTTGCCGAGCTTATTGCCGAGGAGACCGGAATGCCCGTTACTATTGCCGCAAATCCGCTTGACTGCGTGGTGCTTGGGACCGCGAAACGCCTTGAGGCGGACAGCGGCTTTGAAAACTACGTGTTTAAACGCGGCAAACGATTCAGATAATAAACCTTAAACCCGTTACAAAAGAGGTGCTCGTTTATGCGGTTTTTCTTTAAAAGCCGTCAATTTAAAATAATAGTCGCCGTAGTGGCGGCGGTCCTCGTTCTTACCGCGACCTTTGCGATAATCGGAAACCGAATGGCTCCGCAGACCGATATCATCGGCTCTGTAACACAGCCGTTCCGTTCGCTTGCGGCAAGAATAAACGAGGCGATAAACGATATAAAAACCTCATACAGCGGCGGCAACGCGCTTATGATGGAAAACGCCGAGCTTACCGCGGAAATAGACGAGCTCCGCAAAAAGCTTGCAGATTACGATGAAATGGCGGCGCAGAACGAGGATTACAAAAAGTATCTGAACATAAAGGACGTTCATCCTGATTTTTCCTTTGCCTCCGCCAATCTTATAGCGCGGGACAGCGATGATATTTACCGCGGTTTTACTATCAACAAGGGTTCCCTTTCGGGTATCAGCCGGTATGATCCGGTGATAACCGATTCGGGCATTGTGGGCTATATAACCGAGGTAGGGCTGACCTCCTCAAAGGTGACCACTATCCTTAACCCCCAGATCACTCTGGGCGCCATAGATAAGCGCTCCGGCGATTCGGGAATAATCACAGGAAGCCTTGACCTTGCGAAGGACGGAAAATGCATACTTAAAAATTTAGCGCGTTCAAGCTCGGTCGCGGTGGGCGATTATATCTCGACCTCGGGCGAGGGCATTTTCCCCGGCGACCTGCTTATAGGTTCGATAGAGTATATCGGGACCGACAGCATAAATTCCTCCATTTACGCGGAGATCAAACCGTTTGTAAAAATAGATGAGATACGCAGCGTTATGGTAATAACCTCATTCGAGGGTCAGCTTTCCGAAAGCAAAGGTAATTGACCATGAAGAAAAACCGAAAAGCCCTTCTTATAGCTTTGCTCAACGCCGCGATATTCTTTATCCTGCTTCTCTTTCATTACAGCGGCGCTTCAATAAAGATAGCCGGCGCCAACCCGATATCGGCATTGGCTTTACTTGTTGCGGTCATTATGTTTTCAAGCGAGCTTACCGGCGTTTGCGCGGGTATCCTTACCGGGATAGTGATGGACGGCGTTGCCGCCACTCCCGCGGGGTTCAACACGGTGGTGCTTATGCTTCTTTCGTTTGCCGCCGCGATACTTTCCCACTACATTTTTAACCGCAACGTTCAGTCCGCGGCCACTTTATGCCTTTTATTCACCGTGGTATACTATATAGCAAGGTGGCTCGTTACCTTTGCCTTCGCGGGCGATCTTGAGGGCGGCTTCAATTATCTTATCGTTACCGCCGCTCCGAGCGCCGTTTATACCACCTTGTTTATCATTCCGTTCTACTATCTCCAAAAATATCTTTTTTCTAAAATAAACAGTGTGAGGTGATACCGTGCCTTTTACAAAAAAACGCCAGCCGGCGCTTAATATACTGTCGCTCATCCTTGCCCTGGTTTTGATCCTTTATATATCCCGCATTTACAAGATCCAGGTGGTCGACGCCGACAAGTATTCCTCCTTTGCGCGGGGCAGCGCCTCGGTGCGGACCACGGTTTTAAAGGCGTCCCGCGGGGAGATACTCGACCGCTACGGTCGCCAGATCGCCGCCAACCGCGACGGTTACAACATTGTTTTCAACAAAGCATATATAAAGGACAATATCAACGACGTTATTCTTGAACTGGTAAGGCTTTCAAACGAATACGGCTGTGAATATATAGATAAACTGCCCATACAGAAAACCGCACCCTACGCCTTCACCGGCGAAAGCACCGATAAAATGCTTTCGGCTTTAGGGCTTGCCCATTTTGCGACAAGCGAGGACTGCTTTAAGCGGATGATCGAAAAATATTCGCTTCAGAACTACTCCGCCGAGGATCAGCGCGCCATAATGGCGGCAAGATACGGTATGGATATATCCGATTTTTCGGTTTCATACCCTTACACATTTGCCGAGGATATATCTACGGAGCTTATGCGCAAGGTCTCTGAAAGAAACCTGTTTTTAGACGGTGTTTCGGTAGATATCGTGCCGTTCAGGCAGTATGCCGATACCTCGCTTGCGGTAAACCTTATCGGAACGGTCGGTCCCATATACGAGGAGGACTGGCAGACCTACAAGGAAAAGGGCTATTCGTATAACGATAAGGTAGGCAAAAGCGGTATCGAGCTTTGGGCGGAGGATTATCTTCACGGCACCGACGGCGAGGTCACCTACTACATCGATAAAAAAGGCAATATCATAGACAGCGAAATAACAAAGGCGCCGGTAGCCGGGAAAACCATAGTTCTGACCCTTGACCGCAAAATACAGCGCCAGACCCAGGATCTGCTCGAGACCGCGGTAAGGGATCTTCGCTCCCGCGGAGGCACCGCAACGGCGGGAAGCGCGGTGGTGATAGACGTTAACACCGGCGGCGTTATCTGCGCCGCAAACTATCCCACCTACGATACCGCCACGCTATCCGAAAACTATAACAATCTGTTGAACGATAAATCAAGGCCGCTTACGAACAGGGCTTTTCAGGGCGTTTACCCGATCGGCTCCACCATAAAACCGATAGTCGCCACCGCGGCGCTTGAAACCGGCAAATATCATATTGGCGACGTTGTCCGATGCGTTCAGGTATATAACTATTTTGCCGACTATAAACCGAAGTGTATGCACTACCACGGCGTTATGGACCTTAAGAACGCCCTTTCAAAGAGCTGCAACTACTTCTTTTTCGATCTCGGGCGCAGGGTGGGCGCGACCACCCTTACCGACTATTTCAAGCAGTTCGGTTTAGGCGTTAAAACGGGCGTTGAGGTGGATGACAGCGCCGGTATACTCGTGGTCCCCGAAAACGATAACTTCGGCGGCGATACCCTGCAGATATCGATAGGCCAGCTTAACGCCTTTACTCCGCTTCAAATGGCAAACTACGTTGCAACCTTTGCAAACGGCGGAACACACTACCGGGCAACGCTCATAAACAAGATCGTTTCCTACGACCTTAAAGAGGTTTACAGCGAGAATCAGCCGGAGGTTTTAAACACCGTATCAATAAAGGATGAAAACATCCGCGCCATTAAGGAAGGTATGCTTTCGGTTACGGTAGACGGAACCGGCAGGGCGGCGCTCGGCGATTACCCGATAAAGATAGGCGGCAAGACCGGGACCTCGCAGACCAACAGCGGCGCCGACCACAGCACCTTTATCGTTTTCGCCCCTTACGATAACCCGCAAATAGCCATATCGGTAGTGCTCGAACACGGACATTCAAGTTACACCTCGGGTAATATCGTAAGAAGCATTCTTGATTTCTGCTTTTTCCCCGAAGATAACAGCGCAAACGATCAGACGCCTTATACTGTTCTTAATTGACAGCACCGGCGTTTTATGGTAAAATTAGTTGATTTGAGAGGTGATAATATGGGCATTACGGTCTGCACGGTATCCGGAAAGGGCGGAACAGGCAAATCCACCGTTTCCTCCGGCCTTGCGATAGCGGCGGCTTCGCTTCAGAAGAAAGTTTTGCTCATAGACCTCGACGCGGGTCTTCCCTGCCTTGATATTATTTTCGGTATCGAAGAAAAGGTGGTGTTTGACCTCGGCGACGCGCTCGAGGCGCTCGATCTTCAAAAAGCGGTATATCCGGCGGCAAATTATCCGGGCATCGACGTGATACCCGCCCCCGCAAAAGCCGGGAGTATCGATTTCCTGCGGCTTTACAAATGCGTTCAAAGCGCGCGGCAGTATTACGATTACGTTATCCTTGATTTTCCGGCGGGCGTTGATTTTGATAACTACAACCTGTTTGGCTTCGCGGTCTTCCTGATAGTATCGGGGGCGGACGGCGTATCGACCCGTGACGCCGCGGCAATATCGGGCGGGATAAAATCGGAAACAGAGCCGCGGCTTATAATAAACCGGTTCGATATCGATATGATAAAAGGCGGCTTTTATAAAAATATCGACGGCATAATAGATGCTTCGCTCACACGGCTTATAGGCATTGTCCCGGCAGACGGCGAACTTTTGCTTCTTAGCCGTAATCATAAACTTAAACCCAAAGGCAGAGCGGCGCGGGCGTTTTTAAGAATACTTAAACGCGTTTCGGGTGAGAGCGTTCCCCTGCCCAAGCTTAAAAAAATCTAATAGTTGAAAGGAAACAAAAATGACTATTGCACTTATAGCGCACGACGCCAAAAAAGAACTGATGGTGCAGTTTTGCATTGCATACTGCGGAATACTGAGCCACCACACTCTTGTTGCAACCGGCACCACCGGCAAGACCGTATCCGAAGCGACCGGCCTTAAGATAAACAAGTTTCTGGCGGGATCGCAGGGCGGCTCTCAGCAGATAGCTTCAAGGATCGGCTGTGATGAGATCGATATGTTACTGCTTTTCCGCGACCCGCTAAAGCCGAAACCGCACGAGCCGGACGAGGCTTCGCTTTTGCGGCTTTGCGACGTTCATAACATCCCCGTAGCCACAAATATCGCCACCGCCGAAATGCTCATTCACGGGCTTGAGCGCGGCGATCTTGACTGGCGCGAAATAGTTAAAAATTCTTGATATCGGAGAAACTGAAATGTCTGAAATAAACCGTGCCGTTAAAGGCACGAACGATATACTCCCCGGCGAATCGTATAAATACAGGTTCGCCGAAGAGACTATGCTTGATATCGCGTCCCTTTACGGTTTTAAGGAGATACGCGTTCCGGTATTCGAGCACACCGAGGTTTTCAGCCGCAACGTAGGCGAGAATACCGACGTTGTTCAGAAGGAAATGTATACCTTCCTTGATAAGGGCAACCGCTCTATAACCCTGCGCCCCGAGTTTACCGCCGGCGTTGTCAGGAGCGTTATCGAGCACGGCGTTTTAAACGATGCCCTGCCGGCAAAGGTATGCTACCTCGGCGGTTGCTACCGTTACGAAAAACCCCAGGCGGGCAGGCAGCGCGAATTCCACCAGTTCGGCGTTGAATGCTTCGGCGCGCCTTCCCCTTCGGCGGACGCGGAGGTCATCGCCCTTGCGCGGCAGATACTTTTAGAACTCGGAATAAAGGACGTTAAGCTTAAAATAAATTCGATAGGGTGCGCCAAGTGCCGCACGGATTATACCGCGGCGCTGAAGGAGTATTTCGGGAAGCACACCGATTCCCTTTGCGATACCTGCAACGAAAGACTAAATCGCAACCCGCTTCGTATACTCGATTGCAAGTCGCCGGTATGCTCGGCTATAGCGGCAAAAGCGCCTAAAATAACCGATTATCTCTGCGAGGATTGCAGGTCGCATTTTGAGGGTCTTAAATCAATACTTGACGCTCAGGGTATTACATACGAGGTCGACCCGTTTATCGTTCGGGGACTCGATTATTACAACAAGACCGTTTTTGAGTTTATATCGGACGCTTTAGGCGCACAGTCTACCGTTTGCGGCGGCGGCAGATACGACGGGCTCATAGCTCAAATGGGCGGCAAGGATACCCCGGCGCTCGGCTTCGGGCTCGGTATCGAGCGGCTTATGATAATACTCGAGAGTTTAGGCGCCAATATCCCGCCCGAGAAAAAATGCTTTTTATACGTTGCCCCGATAGGCGACAGGGCGGGCATAGAAGCCGCAAAGATATGCGCGGTCATGCGCGAAAACGGTTACGAAGCGGTAAGCGACCTTTGCGGGCGTTCGCTTAAAGCCCAGATGAAATACGCCGATAAAATCGGCGCTCTTTATACCATGGTGCTGGGCGACGACGAGCTGGCTTCCGGCAAAGCGGCGCTCAAGAATATGGCTACCGGAAAAACCGATATATGCGATATTAAAAACGTTACCGATTGCGTAGACGAAATAATACGCCGCGAGGCGCTCGCGTCGCTTGAGGAATCGGTGTTTAAAGGCGAAAAAATCTGATATTGCGGGCATTTTGCCGCCCGCACAAGAGGTGTTTATAAATTGAAACTTGACAGAATGAACGGCATGAAGCGCACAGATTATTGCGCCGCCCTTACAAAAGAAGCCGTAGGCAAAGAGGTAGTAGTATGCGGCTGGGTCCAGCGCCAGAGAGACCTCGGCTCTCTTATATTCATAGATTTAAGAGACCGGAGCGGCATTATCCAGCTTGCCTTTGACGAAAACACCGATAAGGCGGTGTTTGAAAAGGCCTTTGAGGTAAGAAGCGAATTTGTGCTTATGGCAAAGGGCAAGGTGCGCCTTCGTTCATCGGTAAACCCGGATTTGCCCACCGGCGATATAGAAATAGAGGTTGCCGAGCTTAAGGTGCTGGGCAGATCGCTTACCCCGCCCTTTGATATCCTGCCCGATACCAAGGCAGGCGAGGAACTGCGGCTTAAATACAGGTATCTCGACCTTCGCAGGAGCAATTTGCAGAATAACCTTATTATGCGCCATAAGATCGCCAAGGTAACAAGAGATTACTTTGATGAAAACGGTTTTTTGGAGATAGAAACGCCCACCCTTATAAAATCCACCCCCGAGGGCGCAAGGGATTATCTTGTTCCCTCCCGCGTGCATAAGGGAAGCTTCTTCGCGCTTCCGCAATCACCGCAGATGTATAAGCAGCTGCTTATGCTTGCCGGTTTTGACCGCTATATGCAGCTGGCGCGGTGCTACCGCGACGAGGACCTGCGCGCCGACCGCCAGCCCGAGTTCACCCAGGTGGATATCGAGATGTCCTTTGTTGAGCGCGATGATATCTTCGCCGTTGCCGAGGGCTACGTTAAACGGCTTTTCGGCGAGGTTTTGGGCGTTGAAATAAAAACGCCGCTTCCCCGTATGACCTATACCGACGCAATAAACAACTACGGCTCGGATAAGCCCGACACCCGCTATGATATGACCATAAAGGATATATCGGATATAGTTGAAAACTGCGATTTCGGCGTGTTCTCCGGCGCCGTTAAGGCGGGCGGCACGGTGCGCGCCATTAACGCAAAAGCCGCCGCGGAGGTCTATACGAGGAAAGAAATAGATAAGCTTACCGAGGACGCCAAGGGCATAGGCGCCAAAGGTCTTGCCTTTATCCGCTGGGTAGACGAACAGCCCACCTGCTCTTTCTCTAAATTTATGACCGAAGAGCAAATGGCGGCGATATACGAGCGCACAAACGCCGAGCGCGGCGACGTTATACTGATAGTCGCCGATAAAAAGGCGCTGGCGTTATCGGTGCTCGGCGCACTGCGGCAGACCGTTGCAAAGAAGCTTGGCATAATACCCGAAGGCAAATTCAATTTCCTTTGGATAACCGAGTTCCCGTTTTTTGAATACAATGAGGAAACCGGCAAGTATGACGCGATGCACCACCCCTTTACCGCCCCGCTTGACGAATGCATTGAGTATCTTGATACCGACCCCGAAAAGGTTTTTGCCAACGCTTATGACCTGGTGCTTAACGGCGTTGAGCTTTCGAGCGGCTCTATCCGCATAACCGACCCGGAGCTTCAGGCGCATATGTTCAGCGCGCTCGGTCTTTCCGATGAAGAAGCCGAGCAGAAGTTCGGATTCCTTACCGGCGCTTTCAAATACGGCGCTCCTCCCCACGGCGGAATGGCTATAGGTCTTGACCGTATCTGTATGATAATGACCGGAAGCGAAAGTCTCAGGGACGTTGTCGCATTCCCGAAGGTCGCAAACTCTTCGGAGCTTATGTCCGGCGCCCCGGCCGGGGTAGACGGCGCACAGCTTAAAGAGCTTGCCATAGAGATATGCAAAGAGGATAAATAACACACATATATAAAAGCACGGTTTGCGATCAAGCAAACCGTGCTTTTTTTATTCCGTTTAAAAATCATCTTCTCTTAAAAACTCCGGGGGAACGGGTTCGGGCTCGGGAGCTGCCGTTTGCGGCGGACTTTGCTGCGCCCTTGCGGGCATTTTTTGCGGATGCTTAAAGGCGGGTTCGTTTACCTCCGCAATGGTAAGACCGTTTTCATAATCATCGATCTTTCTGCCGCGAAACGCCTTTACTATAAGGAGAATAACGAGAGCAAATATCAGTAAAGCAGATATTACAAACAGTGTGAGCACTATTTTACCCTGACCGCTTAAATGACCGAATCTTTCAAAAATATTTTCCGAATCTCCGGCGGCGCTCATATTGACCAAAAAGGTGGGTTCGCGCTGAACGGTGCCCTCAAGGGCATCGTATTTATAGTAACGGCTTTCACCGTTTGCGTAGCAGTAAAATACGTAAAAATCCGGAAAATCGCCGTTGGCATACTGATAGCACTCTACCGTTTCGTTGCCCATTTTGAACGCGCTTTTAACGAACTGACTGCCGGGGACTATACCTTCTTTGAACGGCTTGATGATATAAAGGCAATCGCCGCTTTGCAAATAGCTTACCCGCTTAAACGCGTCAACGTCATTCCTGCCTGTATAAAAGGAAAGGTTATTATAAAACGCGCCGTCCCCGCCGTTTTCATCGGTCGTCCAGAAAAGGCTGTAACTGCCCGCGTTATCCGCAAAATATGAAACCTCAATACCCTTTCGTTCTACGGTTTTAAGGGTATACCCCGCATACCGCGCCATACCCGAAAGATCCGGAACTATATACCGGTATTCATCATCCACTAAAATAAGAAGCGGATTGCTTTTGCGCTCTTCCTCCTCGGCGGCGGCGGTCTCCTCCTCGGTCAATCTTCTGATATTTATGGTATAGGTGCTCTTTGCTCCGGAAGCGGCGGTGACCGTTATGGTCTTTTTGTTATCGCCCACCTCGAGATCGAAGGTGCCTACGCCCTTTACGGTTGAATCGCCAACGGCGGCGTTTGCGCCTATCGTTATGCTTTTAACGCCGTATTTTACGGTAGCGGTATACTCTTTTGTTTTGGCATCAAACTCGGTATCGAGCTTACCGGCGCTTAGCGTTATGGAACCGAGGTCCGCGTTTGCAGAGGGCTTTGGCGCGGTAACGTTTACCGTTGCGGCGGCGGAAGCTGTCCCGTCACCGAGCCCGGACGCGGCAGCCGAAAACGAAAGTGAGCCGCTTCCCGGAGCTATCGCCTTGAAAACCACCTTATAGGATACGCTGGTCTCGCCGCTTAAGCCCTCAACTATCTTTACCGAAGAACCGTTATTCGTGCCGCCGGAAACATACTGAAGAACAGAACTGTTATAGGTAAGCGTTCCGTCTATAGCATACATGGCGAAGCCGGCGTTATACCTTACCGTAACGGTAACGGTATTGCCCGGATTTATATTTGTTTTGCTGAGCTGTATCGCGGCGCTGTCGGCATAAGCAGGAAAGCTTAAAGCGCCGACGATAAGCAGGATAACAGATAGCATACAAATGATTTTTTTCATTTGTTTTCTCCTTTATTCAAGCGTAATAAGGTGCAACAGGTGCATTCTTATCCTCGCAAGATCCTTAACATCGATAACAAGATCGGAATTGATATCGCCGCCGGCGAGGTCGTCCCCTTCAAGCCACCTGACGCCGAGTATATGCATTCTCATCCTTGCAAAATCCTTAACGGTTATTTCTCCGTCTCCGTCGGCATCGCCCTTCCTGCGCGAAGGCGTGGGCTCGGGAACGGGATCGGAAGGCGTCTCCGGTTCGTCTCCGGGTTCATCTCCGGGTTCGTCTCCGGGTTCGTCGCCCGGTTCATCGCCCGGTTCGTCTCCCGGTTCATCGCCGGGTTCATCGCCGGGTTCATCGCCCGGCTCTGTAACGTAATCCTCGGGTCCGGGCATCGGGCATGCCTCTTCGGGCATTGACAGATAAACCGGTATTTTAAAGGTGAGCGCGCCTTCGGTATTCGCCGCGTAGACCTTGCGTATGTTTGAACCTTTGACGCATTGGTCGTAAAGACCGTTTGCATACTGGTGCCATATCCTGCCGGGCTCCTTTACGTTAAAGTCCATATAATAATACGTATCCTGCGCCGCGCTCAGGTAACCCGACTCATACTCCTTTGCGCCGCCTGTTATTGAAGCCCTGCGGCTGTTCCAGCCCTTTTCCTTCGCATATATAAGTCCGTTTAAGATAACGTTGCTTCCGCTAGCCCCGTAATTGAAAAAGTTATAATATCCTTCGTAACCCGCGTATGTTCCGCTGATAAGAGAGCTTGTCCCGCCGGTGCCCTGCTCGGTAATGATCGTGCTGGCTATTACGTATGGGCTTACGTTAGATTCGCTTGCCGCCGCCATAATATCCTTTACGTAAGCATCGGTATCATCGCCGTAGCCGTTTTCCAAAAAGGTTCCGGCTATCACCTTTCTGAGTCCCGCCTCGTTCTGCGTTGCGGGGTTATAAGCTTGCTCCAAAAAGGTAAAAACGTTCGGTAAGGATGATTTTGTGTTGCTTAAAACAAGCCCGTTCCTCGGGTCCATAAAGTAGGCGATCGCTTTTCTTGAAGCGTATATCCAGCGCTTTTCCTTAATATGATCGGGATTGTTCGCATCCGCACGCGGGTCACGCCACTCAAGCCCGTAGGTAAGCTCTACCCATTTGCGGGTATCGGTCATTTTCTTACTGCTGTATTCAAGATCTATCGCGTCGTCAAGCGATATACTGAGGTTATCCGCGATAAACACCCAGTTCGGGTAAACTTCATGTATTTTGCGAAGCGCGGCGCGGTAGCTTTCGGGAAACTTTAAAATATCCGATTCAAAGTCCTCGCTCGGCTCTGCCGGCGCGATCTTTTCAAGATATTTACCGTAAACGTAGCCGGTAATACCGTTATAGGTCACGTCATACCAGATATTTCCGTATTCCCCGTCAACGGTCTCGCCCTGCGCCTCACCGTTTACCGTAACTATTACGCCTATCGAGAGCTTGCCGAGCGTTTCGCAAGCCGTGTTCGGTTCCGTTCTTATGCGAACGCCCTCCCCTGTGATACGCCCTCTTACTGTTTGCGCGCTGACGCCCGGCGCAAAAGCCGACACAAAAAGAAGAGTTATACACAAAAATACGCATAAAACCCTACTGCATTTTTGCATAAAACTCCCCCCTTTTTTAAAATAATAATACTTCTTAAAACCCGTTATGTCAATCCGGCAAACCTATACGCCTTGCCTCAAAATAAAACCTTTTATCAAGCGCGTGACCCATAGAAAAGGTCTTGCGCGGAAGCGAGCCGTTTTTGAGCACCGCGCCAAACAGTTCATCCTTATCCATACCTTTAAATATAAAGCCCAGGCTGTTATCGCCGCCGCCCGCTATCTTAAAGACGGGATCCGTGCCGTGGATATAATCTATCCGAACGTCCGGCGCGTTATTATCAAGATGGTCCTGGAGCTCGGCGACCGGCAGGCGGTAATCTGACCTTATTTTCACCGTTTTTTGCCCGGCCTTATAAACGCAGGTAAATTCATGCTCATATTCGCCGCACTGACCGCTTTTTTCAAAATCACTTATGAATTTTACGGGGTCTACTCCGAAGCAGACCCTATAGATCGGCTCGAAATTTATCGCCGGGGAATGGATGTTTACCGCCTCAACCAGCGCGTATCTGTCCTTCTCTTGACCCGTTTCTTCATAAATGCTTTTTGCGGCGGCAAGCGAATGGTTGCCGTCCCCCACAAGGAAGAGCAGACCGTTATTCTTATCGCTTACTGCCGAAAACGCCTTTTTAATATCTTCGGCAACCGCGCCTGTGATTCTTTTACCCATTATATGCCCGGCTCCTCCGAACAACTCGAAATCATAAAGCGGTATAAGACTTTGTTCGTTTTTTTCAATGACCCGCGCTACCGCGTTTTCACGGTCATCGAAAAGCAACATTATATGCGGCATTTCAAGCGGCGCGCCCCTTCTTATCTCGGCGCGCGGCGGTATCCTTTCGAGCACGGTTTTCTCGGTGGCGCGAACGGCGCCGCTTTTCTCGCCCTTATATGAATACTCCTTAAGGTCGATCCTACCGATAATACCCTCGCGTATAAGCCCGTCGCTCTGAACGCGCCGGACGTATATAAAACTGTCTTTTATCTCTTCAAACACGTTTCCGGCGAGATAATCCCTCATATTTTTACGGATACCTGCTATCGCCGCGGAGTTATCATCCTTTAAATAAATTTCCGGAAGTATCAGATCAAGCGCGGTTTTATAACCGTTTGTAAACTCTTTCACTTTATCCCAATATTCCGGCTCGCTTGTAAACTGATCGCAGGCGATCACCGCAAAGCGTTCACGGTTTTCCCTTGCGATAAGTATATCCGCCTTTTCAAAACACATTATTGTTGCCCCTTAAAACTAAATTATAACGCCCAGAACAGACCTTATATCATCAGCCACCGCCGCCTTAAGCTCTTCATCCGAGGAGAATTTTTGCTCCGCGCGGATAAAGCGGATAAACTTGAGGGTGGCGTTCTGACCGTATAGGTCGTCCTTCATATCCTTTATAAAGGTCTCACAGCCGATGAAATCGGTTTTATAGGTCGGTCTTATACCTACGTCGGTTATCGCCGGATACTCTTTGCCGGCTACCGTTATACTGCTGCTGTATACTCCGAATTTCGGGCAAACAAGGTTATCCGGGAACATCTGGTTCGCGGTGGGAAAACCGAGCGCCTTGCCCCTCGAATCACCGTGAAGCACCGGCGAAGTGAACCCGAAGCCGCCGTATATCTGCCTGTTTGCCGAAAGCACTTCGCCGTTTTCAATAAGCGACCGAAGCGCGCTTGAGGATACCTCTTCGCCGTTTCCCACGCGCTCGGCGCACCTGAACTCTATACCGTTTTGCTCGCAGAAAGCGGCTATAGTATCGGTGCCGCCCGCGGCGTTTTTGCCGAAGCGGTAATTATACCCGCAGGCGATAAGCGCCGGCGAAAACTCACTTTTGAGCCAAAGAAGAAAATCATCGGGAGAAGTATCCGCCACGTCAGAAAAGTTAAGATCGTATATCCGGCTGACGCCGAGCGCCTTAAGCCCCGCTTTTTTATCCTCGGGGGTCATTAAAAGCTTTACGTCTTTACCTAAAGCCGCTTTCGGAGGAACTGCAAACGTTACCGCAACCGTGTTGTAGCCGTTTGCTTTTTCTATAACGGCGCGATGACCGCTGTGCAGTCCGTCAAACGTGCCTAAAACTATCGCGGTTTGCATTTTTACCCCTTTCCCTGATCTATTAAACATTCAAAAACAAGCGCTCCCTTTTCGGCGGAAAACGAAGCAAGCCCCAGAAATAAGCCGCCGCAAACCATACGGACCTTCTCGCCTTCCGAAAGGTTTATGCTTTTGACCCTGTTTATATCTATCTCGCCGCCGTTTGAAAACCGCCGCGCCTGCGGGGGAGTAAGCTCTACCGCCTTTAAGTGCGCCGCCGCGCGTTCCGCCGGCAATATATAATCATTTATATTCGCAGGGTCAAGCCGGTCAAGCGGCACGCATTCGGATAACCGGAATCCAGCGGTGGCGGTGCGGCAGAGCGCGGTAAGGGTGGCGCCGGTGCCTAAAAGTTCGCCTATATCACGAACAAGAGAGCGAATATACGTGCCCTTTGATACCCGGCAGGAAATCCGGAACCTTGAGCCCTCCAAAAGTTCGCTCTCCCTATTAAGCTCAAAAACGGTTATTCTGCGCGGCTCGATATCCGCCTCTTTGCCCTCGCGGGCAAGGCGGTATAAGCGCACGCCGTTTTTTCTTATCGCGCTGAACATGGGCGGCACCTGATCCTGCTCACCCGTAAAATGCGCAAGCGCTCTGTCTATATCGGCGCAGGTGACCGCGACCTTATTTTCGGCAATTACCTTTCCGGTTATATCAAGGGTATCGGTAACGGTGCCGAGCATAATTTCGGCGGTATAGGATTTATCCGCGCAAAGCACATAGTCGCAAAGCTTTGTTGCCCTGCCTATCAGCACCGGCAAAACGCCGGTCGCCATAGGATCAAGGGTCCCGGTATGCCCTACGCGCTTTTCGCCGGTAAGCTTTCTTATACTCGCAACCGCGCCGAAGGAAGTGATCCCCGCCGGCTTATTCAGCAGAAGAAGACCACACATTTGTATTCTCCATCTCCTCGCGCACGGCGGCAAGTATCTTTGCCTTGACTTCAGGGAGCGTGCCCTCGAGCGTTGCGCCCGCCGCGCCCTTATGACCGCCGCCGCCGAGACCGCCGCATATCCTTGCCGCGTCAAGCGGGCTGAAGGTGCGCAGCGATACTTTAAAGGTTTTGTTACCGGTCTGCTTGAGTGTGATACCCGCCAGCACGCCCTCAACGCTTCTTGAGATCAGAGCGATGCCCTCAAGCTCGGTGCCCGAACAGCCGGTCTCATTCTGCATTTCTTCGGTGACCGAAAGCAGGATGCACTTATCGCCAAAATGATATTCCGCGGTGCTAAGCACCATCTGTTCAAGCTTTAAAAGCTGTTTTGACTTGGTATCGAACATAAGGCGGTTTATCTCCGCCGCGTCGATATTGTAATCGAAGAGCTCCGATGCGATGATATGCGTTTTCGCCGTTACGTTTGAATACTTGAAACAGCCGGTATCGGTGGCAAGCCCCGTATAGAGCGCCTTTGCCGTGATATCGTTGATGTTTACCCTTAACTTTACGAGCAACTCGTATACCACCTCGCAAGCCGCCGCGGCGTTCGGATCAAGAAGAAGATTATCGGCGTAAGAGGTGTTGGAAATATGGTGATCTATACATAGGTCGATATTACCCGCATACTTATCGGCAAGCGAGCCGAGCAGTTTAAGATCCGCCACGTCAACCGCGACCACCGTTGCGTTTTTAAGGTCGGCAAGCTCGGTCTTAACGGCAAAATACGAATATTTCGCCGGTATCTCGTCCGGGCAGATAACGCCGGCGGTCTTACCGATCTCGTTAAGCCCGTAATAAAGGGCATAAGCCGCGCCGAGCGTATCGCCGTCCGGCGAAGTGTGGGTAAGAATAATATAATTATCGTGCCGCCTTAAAAACCTTGCGGCTTTTGATAACGACAGTATATTACAATCAGGTTTGTTCATCAGATCCGCCCTCCCCGGTTGTATTTTCATTATTCTCTAACGACTTTATTATACTCAGTATTTCACTGCTCTTCTGAATGGAATTATCGGCAATGAAGCGAAGCTCCGGCACCTTGCGCAGTTTCATCCTGCCGCCCAGCTCGCGCCGCAAAAAGCCGTTTGCGCTTTTGTTGAGTGCCTTGACCGACTGCGCCGTTGCCTCGGCCCCCTCTATCGCGCTTACGTATACCGTTGCATACGACATATCGCCCGAAACGTCGAGCTTGACTATGCTTATCAGCTTACTTATGCGCGGGTCCTTGACCTCCCGCATAAGCTCCGAAAGGCAAAGCTTTATATCGGACGTAACACGGTTTATTTTATATCCTGCCATTATTCGGTATATTCCTCCATAATAAACGCCTCGAACTGGTCGCCGAGCTTGATATCCGAGAACTTATCGAGACCTATGCCGCATTCGTAGCCCTGCGCCACTTCCTTAACGTCATCCTTGAACCGGCGAAGCGAGGATATGGCGTCCTCTGCGATAACGATACCGTCGCGTATTACCCTTATCTTGCAGGCGCGGGATACCTTGCCGTTCGTAACGTAACAACCGGCGATGGTGCCCACGTTCGATATCTTGTAGGTATCGCGGACCTCGACCGTGCCGAGTATGTTTTCGCGGAACTTCGGCGCCAGCATACCCTTCATAGCCGCCTCGATCTCCTCTATGCAGTCATAGATAACGCGATAGGTGCGGATGTCAACGCCGTCACGCTCGGCGGCGGCTTTGGCTACGCTGTCCGGTCGGACGTTGAAGCCCACTATTATCGCGCCGGAGGTCTGAGCCAGCATAACGTCGGATTCGTTTATGGCGCCTACGCCGCCGTGAATGGCAACCACCTTGACCTCATCGTTTGAAAGCTTTTCAAGACTGGTCTTGACCGCTTCAACGCTGCCCTGAACGTCGGCTTTGATAATAACGCTGAGCTGTTTCAGTTCACCCTCGCTGAGCTGACTGAACAGATTATCGAGCGTGACCTTTTCCTTTGCCTCGAACAGTTCGTTTTTGGCTTTATCCTTACGCTGTTCAACAAGCTCGCGGGCAAGGCGCTCATCCGAAACGGCGTCAAAACTGTCACCCGCGGCGGGAGCCTCGGCAAGACCGGTTATCTCGACCGGAACAGAAGGACCGGCGGATTTTACCTGTTTGCCGTTTTCATCGGTCATCATACGCACTCTGCCTACGGCGGTGCCGGCAACAATGATATCGCCGGAGTTGAGCGTGCCGTTCTGAACGAGAAGCGTGGCAACGGGGCCTCTGCCCTTATCAAGGCGGGCTTCGATAACAACGCCCTTTGCCTTACGGTCGGGATTAGCTTTAAGCTCAAGCATTTCGGCAACAAGCAGAACGCTTTCAAGCAGTTTATCTATACCCTCGTGGGTTTTTGCCGATACCGGAACGCAGATTATATCGCCGCCCCATTCCTCCGGCACAAGGGAGTGCTCGGTAAGCTGCTGGAGTATCCTGTCGGGGTTGGCGTCCGGCTTATCCATTTTGTTTATTGCAACTACTATCTGTATGTTTGCCGCCTTGGCGTGGTTTATTGCCTCTATGGTCTGGGGCATGATACCGTCATCCGCGGCAACAACGAGTATAGCGATATCGGTAGCCATGGCGCCGCGCTGGCGCATGGCGGTAAACGCCGCGTGACCTGGGGTATCGAGGAAGGTTATATCCTCGCCCTTGCATTTAACGCGATATGCGCCGATATGCTGGGTTATGCCGCCCGCCTCGGTATCGGTAACGGCGGTGTTGCGGATGGCGTCAAGAAGCGAAGTTTTGCCGTGGTCAACGTGACCCATAACGACTACTACCGGGCTTCTCGGCTTAAGGTCTTCCGCCTTATCCTCGGTTATATCCATTATCTTTTCTTCGATGGTCACTACCACCGCTTTCTGGATCTTGGCGCCCATTTCGGTCACCACTATCTCGGCGGTATCGTAATCTATCACCTGATTGACCGAAGCCATCATACCGAGCTTCATAAGCTCCTTTATGACCTCGGCGGCGGTCTTCTTGAGCGCGGCGGCAAGCTCGCCTACCGTTATCTCATCGCCGACCGTTACGGTTATAGGTGTTTTCTTTATGCGTTCAAGCTGAAGTCTTCTGAGTTTATCCGCCTCGGTCTCGCGCTTGGCGCCCTGCGGACGGCGGTAATCCTGCGATTTTTGCTTGATCTTCTGCTTGCGCGTGTAGTTATCGCGCATGGTGTTCGCCGGCGCGATGGTCTCGTATTTTTCGTTATACTTATCTATGTTTACGTTGGATACGCGGGTATCAACGTGCCTTAGCTGCGCGGGACCGCGGTTGGGAGCCACGCCCGGCTTTTTCTCCTTTTTAGGCGGCGCCACCAAAGGTCCGTCATACGGTTTTTCAGCAACTTCCGGCTTTGCCTTTTCGGTCTTTGGCGCCTTTTCTGCCTTTTCGATCTTTTTCGCGGCGGTCTGCTTTGCCGGTTTGGCTTCCGTTGCCGCTTTTTCGGTCCTATCACCGGCGGGGGCTTTTTTGGCCTCCTTGGCGGCTTCCGCCGCCGCCTTCAGCTGCTCGAGTATAGCCATCTGATCGGCAAGCTTTTTATCCCGCTCCGCCTTGCGGCGCTGGGCCGCGGCGGCACGGCTCTGCTCGCCGGTGGCAAAATACTCCTTAAAGCTTTTGACCGTGTGTTTCTTTGTTATATAATCGAACACCAGCGCTATTTCGATCTCGTTAAGCGTTGTTGCCGATTTGCGTTCCTCGCCGGTTATATCCTTCACTATGGCTACAATATCCTTTGAAGCCATACCGAAATCCTTTGCCAGTTCGGTTATTTTATATTTATTCGTCATTCTATTACCTCCGCGAATACATATCAGATTTCAGATACCGGATTAAAGGTTTGAAATTATGGGGGCGGTGAAGGAATCATCGGTCACCGCTACTACCGCACAGCTTCTGCCCACGCCCTTTGAAAGCATTTCCATACTTATTCCGTTAAGCGCGAATGCGCGAACACCGTTTTTTTCACACTGGAAAAGTATCTCTTTACGACTTTTTTCCGAAATATCGTTTGCATAGAAAACGCTTTTTGCCCTGTGGCGCCGGACCGCTTCGGCCGTCCTTGCCGCGCCGAACGCGAGAGCGCCCGCCTTTGAAGCAAATCCGAGCAGTGTTAAGACCTTGTTATTCACCCGTTTCACACTCTCTTTTGAGCCGCTCGTAAACCTCGGCGCCGACCTCGGTCTCAAGCGCGCGGCCGAGGGCGTTTGCCTTCTCGGCTTTATTTATACATTCGGTGCTTTTGCAGATATACGCGCCTCTGCCGTTTGCTTTGGCGGCGGCAGGCGCCGCGATCTCACCCTCGGGCGTTTTTACCACCCGCATCAGTTCGATCTTCGGTTTCATCTGCCTGCAGGCGACGCACATTCTTAAAGGTATCTTTTTTGCCGACAAATCGCTGTCTCTCCCCTGTATTTATTACTCTCCGAAAAATCCGCTTTCGGGATGGATATCTATTTTCCAACCGGTCAGGTTTGCCGCAAGGCAAACGTTCTGTCCCTTATTGCCGATAGCAAGCGATAACTGCGCTTCGGGCACGCTGACCTTGCACATCTTCTTTTCCGGATCGGTTATCTCTACCGATACCACCTTTGCCGGAGAAAGCGCGCCGCTTATAAATTCTACCGGGTCATCGCTGTATTTGATTATATCGATCTTTTCACCGGCAAGCTCTTCAACTATGGCGTTAACGCGCGCGCCCTTGGGACCTATGCAGGCGCCGATCGCGTCGATATCCGGATTCTCGGAATAAACCGCCATTTTGGTTCTTGATCCCGCCTGGCGGGCGATGCCCTTTATCTCTATAACGCCATCGAATATCTCGGGGACCTCGGTTTCAAAAAGGCGCTTTACAAGACCCGGATGCGTGCGCGAGAGCATAACTCTCGGGCCGCGGTCGGTATCCTTTACGTTAACGATATAAACCTTGATATGATCGCCCTCGTGAAGCTCCTCGCCCGGCACCTGCTCGATCTTCGGCAGGGTCGCCTCGTTATGACCTATCTTCAGTATGGCGTTGCCGGTTTTGGGATCGATGCGTTCGATATGCGCGGTAACGAGCTCGCGGTTTTTGCTCTGGAAATCGGCAAGCAGCTGATCCTTTTCAGCCGCGCGAACGCCCTGGCGGAAATTGTTTTTGGAGTTCTGCGCAACTATTCTGCCGAACTTTTTGGGGTCGATCTTGATTTTAACAAAGCCCTCTTTAAGCGATTTGGGATCGATCTTCTTCGCCTCCGCCTCGGATACCTGGGTAAAGGGATTTTCAACCTCTTTAACTATCTCCTTGCGGGCAAAGACCTCGAATATCTCGTTTTCGATATCGATATCGCAAACCACGATATCGTTGCCGCCGTAATCCTTTCTGCAGGCAACGGTTATCGCCTCGGCGATCTTCTGCGCAATGAATTCGCACGGTATACCGCGCTCCTGCTCCATTGTGCGCAGCGCCTCAAAAAACTCCTTCATATCCTTTTTTTCTTTTGCTGTGATCCTTGTTTTAGCCATTTTTTGTTTTCCCTCCGAAAATCAGTCTTGATATTCAATATATGCTTTTGCTATTTTTGAACGGTCCAAAGGCATTCTGCCCTCATCGGTTATAAGATACAACCCGTCTTTATCGGCTTCAAGCGTTCCGGAAAACTCCTTTTTGCCCGAAACCGCGCTGAAGAACTTTACCGTTACCCTTTTGCCCGCCGAGGCGGTATAGTGCCAATCGCGGGTAAGCTCACGCTCGACCCCCGGCGAACACACCTCAAGATAATACTGCTTATCTATCGGGTCCGCTTCGTCTATTATCGGGTCTATCGCGTGGGAAACGGCAACGCAATCGTCAATGGTCACTCCCGACTCCTTATCGATATAGATCCTCAGATAATAGGAAGCGCCCTCCTTTACAAAGCGCACGTCCCAAAGGGTAACTCCGAGCGACAGAACGGTATCTTCGATAAGCGAGTATACCGTATCGGCAATTTTAGCCATATCTTTTACCTCCGAAAACAGAACCACCAAACAAAAGTGAGTGGGAACACCCACTCACCTTTCTGAATCCTACAATAGGTATTATAACATATAATATTATAAAATCAAGTATTTTTTGTTAATTTTCCTCCGCGGCCTCTTCGATATCGTTTACGTATATCAGTATTTTCATCTCAACGTTGATCTTCTGACCGCTTTTAAGGGCGGGATCAAAGTCGTAATCAAGCACTACGCCCGGCGCCTGTGAGTTGATGTTTACCGTCACGGTATCAATGTTTTCAAAGCCCGCTTTAAGAAGCATGATTATCGCTTCGCTCTCGGTTTTGCCGATAATATCGGGCACGTTTGTTTCGAAACTGCCGAGGCTGACCGTAAACTCGATCTCGGTCCCGTATTCTACAGAACTGTTTGCCTCTACCGACTGCTCGCATATCTGACCGCGGGGTATCCTGCTGTTATATTCCTTTCCCTTTATGGCAAAGGTAAAGTTCTTATACTGATTCGAGTTTACTATTTCAAGATAGGTCTTCTTTGTAAAATCGGGAACGGTATAAAGCTGTTTTTGCTCTGCAACGTCCGGGTCAACGTCGCCCTCCTTGACCTGCTCGGTCGTATCGGGTGCCTGGCTTTGCGGCGTATCCGCGGTGTTTCCGGCGCCGTTATCACGGAAAAGGAAATACCAGGCAAGACCGCCCGCCGCAAGAAGTATGACCGCGGTTATGACCGAGGCTATAACGGCGTATTTTATACCCGAACCGCTCTTTTTCTGTGGAGTGGGCACCTCCACCTTTGTAGTGGCTGCCGAGGCGCGCTGGGCTTTTCTTATATTCTCCTTGGTCTCGCCGTAGATAAGCTCGTTTTTAAGGGTATCCACGTCCTTTGTGCGCATTTCCGGTTTTACCTGCATACCGTTTGCTATCGAAACCAGCACCTGGCGCGGAAGCTCATCCGCAAAATGGGAGGGAATCTTTAAAGTATCCGCCTTGAGCCGCGATAACGCCTCGGGCGGAACGATACCCGTTATAGTGGTAAGCAGCGTTGCACACATACCGTAAACATCGGTATGACCGCCAACCTCGCCCACAGAGCCGTTATACTGCTCCGCCGCGGCATAGCCGTCGTTTAAAAACGGGGTGAGGGCGCACTCGCCGCTGCCGTGGACCTTTACCCGTTTTATCCCGCTTATCGAAACGCCTAAGAGGCGAAGCTTGCCGTCACGGCAGACTATCACCGTATCGGGCGAAACGGCGCCGTGAACGAGCCCCATATCGTTTATCGCCTTTAAGGTATCTATCAGCGGCAAAAACAGCGGGCGCGCCTGTTCCCAGCGGATTATGCCGCCGCTGCGCTCGATGTAGCTTTTAAGGGTTATTCCGGATATGGCGTCGCAAACCGCGTAGGCGGTGGAGTTTTCCTCGAAAACGCTGTATGTGGAAGGCAGGCACGCAAGCGGAAAGCCGATGAATTTTTTGTTTGTTTCTATAAACTCTATCAGCGCCTCGTTATAGGCGAACTGCGCCTCGCGCGGCACAAACACCGTATTATCGGGGTTTCTCTGCGCCAATCCGGCGGGGAAAAACTCCTTGATGCTCACCGCCCTGTTTTCGGCGGTATCAAAGCCTAAATAAACGGTGCTCTCGGTATCCGAAAAGAGCGTTTTTCCGATAACGTAACGGTCACGGATAATAAACCGTATCGGAAGTTTATCGGGCGCGTTGCTTTTTGAGGAATCCCAGCCGCATAAGCTGCATACGGTCTCGCCGCCGTTATCCTTCATACATCCCGGGCACAGTCTGTCGGTGTTCACCATAACAACCTCCAAAAGATTTTCTAAACTTATTATACTACCAATGTCAAGTCGCCGTCATCGGCGGGCGGTATGGGCAAAAGTTTTTTGAAAACGCAGGTGTATCGGTCGGTTATGACCTTATCCTCGTGAAGCGAGCCGAAATACCAGTGTTTGAACTCGCAGGACCTTCCTATTTCCTCGAAATAGCCGTTTATTTTGTTCGTGTTATCGCTCTCCCCTCGCCTGAGGAGCATCGAGCTTTTAACGAGCGAGGGCGGTTCGTGGGTGATTATATAGTCTACCTTCAGCCCCGCCTCGTCAAGGACGCGGGCGCCGTCCGCCATTTCCATGGGGGTCGGGTCCTCCTGGCGCCACCAGTTGCCGAGCGCGAGCCGCATATCCTTATCGGTGCTCTCCCCGCCGCCGAAGGCAAAAAAGGTGTTGCCCTCGATCTTGAATATCTGACCGCGGCAAAGGTGCAGAAGGTTGCCCTTGATCCTGTGGACCGTTCCGCCGTGCCATACCGTGGAACGGGCGCGGTATATCCTATCGAGGTTATCGTGGGTCCCGTCAACAAACGCGGTGGTGAATTTTCTGCCGGCAAGATAGTTTATTACTTCCTTTTCCTGCTTATCGCCCGAAAAAATATAACCGAAATCGCCGCATACGATAAGCACGTCGCCCGCCTTGAGCTTGCGGAATTCCTTATCGTAAAGCCGGCTCAGATCACCGTGCATATCCCCGGTCACGTAAACCAATTTTCTCACCGCCGTTTTTTTACTTTATTTTTTCGAAAAAATGTTGTATAATTATTTCAGATATATTTTAACACATATTGAGGAAGATTTCTATGCCTAAAAAAATAATTTCCGTTTTTTTTGCAATTTTGATCGTTTTTATACCCTTTATGGGGGCAAAGGCGTATACGCCGGCGGGGATCGAACTGACCGCCAAAAGCGCCATGCTCGTATCGCTTGATACCGGCGAAGTGCTTTTTTCCAAAAACGAGGATGAAAGGGTATACCCCGCCTCCATCACCAAAATAGCGGTGGTTACCCTGATACTCGAAAGCCCGCTTTACGATCCCGAGGCAAAGATCGCCATGAGCAAAGAGGCGTTGAAGCTTATAAGCGGAACGGGCAGTGTTGTTTCCAACCTTAAGGAGGGCGAGGAAATAAGGCAAATAGACCTTATATACTATCTGCTTGTATCCTCCTGCGGGGACTGCGCGTATCTCGCCGCCCTTACCTACGGCGAAACGGTTGAAAACTTTGTTGCCATGATGAACGCAAAGGCGGCTGAGCTCGGGCTTACCGGCACCCACTACCAGAACCCGGTGGGGCTTCAGAACGAAGATAATTACACCACCGCAAGGGATACCTACACCCTGCTTAATTACGCCCTTAAAAACGAGACCTTCAAGTTGGCTTTTGAAACGGCGAGATATACCGTTCCCGCGACCAATATGCACGGCGATCGCCTTATTACTACCACCAACAATCTGCAGAACGCCTCTACCAACTATTATTATTCGTATGCTACCGGCGGCAAGACCGGTTTTACCACCGAGGCGGGAAGATGCCTTGTGAGCACCGCTTCGTATAACGGCTATAATTATATGTGCCTGCTCTTCGGTTGTGATAACGCCAAGAGCACCAACATCGCTTTTGCGGAAACAAAGGAGATATTCCGCTGGGCATTCAATAATTTTTCTTTTAAACAGATATCGAATACCGATAGCCCCGTAACCGAGGTAGGCGTTGAGCTTTCCTCAAAAACCGATTGCGTGCTGCTTTACGCCGAAGAAAACTGCATATCGGTGCTGCCTACCGACGCGGACGATTCCACGATAAGCATAAAAGTCAATATAGATGAAAATGCGTCCTTTGACGCCCCTATAAAGAAAGGGCAGGTGCTTGGCACCGCCGATATCATCTACGCAAATCAGGTTATCCGCACGGTCAATCTTGTTTCGCACGATGATATAGAAAAGGATTTCCTGCCCACCGTCTGGCGCGGCGTCAAGAACTTTTTGACCTCAAAGTATATGGTGATGATCTACATCGTTATCGGTATTCTTATACTGCTGTTCCTGCTTCGCATCTGGCAGCTAAACCGCAAGAAAAAGAGCAAACCGAGGCGCAAGGTAAAGTATATGCCTTACGATGATAAATAAAGCAAAAATATATTAAGAACCCGGGCTGTTTTCAATAACGAAAACAGCCCGGGTCTTTTTTCACTGTTTAGTAGATATAATAGTAATCTTTCGCCAATTCGCTCATTTTCTTAAAAATGCTTGCTCGTTCGGAATCCGATATGGTATTCAGAATACCGTTGATGCTGTTTTTAAGCTTTGAGCCTTTTCCCACGCCCACGGCATATGTAAAATCATCGACGTTACAACTGAAACCGTTTGAATTGTTTACAAACGCAGTATAGGTTATACTGCCGTTTAATTTGCAATCCATTATGGCAAACGGCTCCTCTTCTACGTAACCGTCGATCGATCCGTTTAAAAGGTCTTCTAACATTTCATTGTAGCTATAAGAATCCGTTTTTGAAACATTTGGGATCTGCGTAATGATATCGTCAAATACCGTTCCGCCAATAGAGGTTATACGGGCGCCCGCCAGATCGGAAACGGTTCTTGCCGAAGCGTAGGCGCTGTCCTTCCTTGTAACAACAACAACGTTATAAGTATAATAACTTGAAGTGAAATCAATTACTTCACTTCTCTCTTCCGTCGGAATCATACCCGCAATAATACAGTCAATATCTTTTCTTGTAACAGCCGGGATTAGATCTGCCCAATCGTATGCGTATATCTCGAGTCTTGCGCCGAGCGCTTTTGCGATTTTCTTTGCAATCTGAACGTCGTAACCGTTGGCATAACCTGACGCATTGGCGATCTTCACAGCGCCGTCGCTGTCGTCGTTCTGAGTCCAGTTAAACGGAGCCCAATCGCATTCCATGCCTACCTTTAAAACGTCAACGGTCGCCGTTTTAGCCGGTTGCGCCGTCTCACCGCTGTCGACACCGTATCCCGTTTCGAAGGGATCTTCCTCGACCTCCGAAAAGGGGTCTTCGTCTTTTTGCCCATTCAGATCATCCTCGGTATAGTCTCCGCAAGCGGCAACAAAGAGGAACAAAACGGAAAACAACACAGCAAATATTCTTTTCATACAGATTTCACCTTAAAGCAAATATTTGTTAAAATTTATATCAAGTATCACTGATTGAGGAAGCGTGAAAGGAAGTTCTTTGTTTCCTCGCGTTTCGGGTTGCCGAAAACGTCCGCCGGGGTGCCCTGCTCGCAGATGTAGCCGTCGTTCATAAACACAACGCGGTCGCTTACGTCGCGGGCGAAAGCCATTTCGTGGGTGACCACCATCATGGTCATACCGGATTCCGAAAGCCGCTTCATGACCGAAAGCACCTCACCCACCATTTCGGGATCGAGAGCGCTTGTGGGCTCATCAAAAAGTATTACCTCCGGGTCCATTGCAAGGGCGCGTGCTATCGCCACGCGCTGCTTCTGCCCACCCGAAAGCTGGCGGGGTTTGGCGTTTATATAGGGCGTCATACCGACCTTTTCAAGGTATTCCATCGCCTTCGCTTTTGCGGCGCCCTTATCGCGCCCGAGCACGGTGGTCTGACCTATTATGCAGTTCTGAAGCGCGTTCAGGTTATCAAAAAGGTTGAAGGACTGGAAGACCATTCCCACCCTTGCGCGATACTGCGAAACGTCGAGCTCGGTCTGGATGTTTTCCCCGTGAAAAAGGATCTCGCCGCCGGTGGGCGTTTCAAGCAGATTAACGCAGCGAAGCAGGGTGCTTTTACCCGATCCGGAAGAACCGATAATGCTGACCGTTTCGCCCTTGGATATCGAAAAATCGATATCTTTAAGCACGTCGTTATCACCGAAAGCTTTTTTCAGATGCTTTATTTCTATAACTTTTTCAGGCATTTACGGGTTCCTCCTCCTCACTTACACGTATCTCCGCGGTGGAGTCACTCTGCGAGCCGAAAATGGTATAGTTGCCCCTGCCCTCGAGCTTTTTCTCGATAAAGCGCAGAATCCGGGTTATCGTAAAGGTCAGGCAGAAGTATATCGCACAGGCGATAAGATAACTTGCAAAGATCTTATAGCTGTTTCTCGCCGCCGACTGGGCATAAAAGTATAGCTCGGTAACGCCTATAACGTTGAGCACCGAGGTATCCTTTATGTTTACCACGAACTCGTTTGAAACGGCGGGCAGGATATTGCGCATTACCTGAGGGATAATGATATGAAGCATTGTGGAAAAATGCGACATTCCTATACTCATGGCGCCCTCGAACTGACCGCGGTCTATCGAAATGATACCGCCGCGGACGATCTCGGTGATATAGGCACCCGTATTTATCGAAACAATGGCAATGCCCGCCGGAATGAGCGGCAGTGAATCACCGCCGCTCAAATAAGCGTAGCCCCAGTATATTATCATCGCCTGAACCATCATAGGAGTGCCTCTGAACACCTCAACGTAAGCGTTGATTATCCAGTTAACGACCCTCATGATCGCCCTTAGAATAATGTTTTTGGGCTTTGGCATGGTTCGGATGATACCGTTAAAAAGACCGATTATAAGACCGATAAGCGTGCCTGCGATCGATATCAGAACGGTATTCCAGATACCGCTTACGATCTGGTTGCCGTATTTGGTCCAGACCTTTGAAATATCATTAAAAAGTGGCATTTAAAATCCCCTGATTTTCCTGTTTTGCTTGAATATTACTCTTCAGGCGCTATTTCGACCATGGTTTTCATTATGGCGCTGCGCTCTTCAAGAGAGATCGCGTCGATAGCCGCGGAAACGTCGTTCTTTATGGATGAATCCTTGCGAAGACCAACGGCGATCGCGGTATCGTCCTCAGAGCAGGAGAAACCGGTATCGTTGTTTACAAGCGGAACGTAGGTGAGACTGTTGTTGCTGCCGCAAACCTGGAAGGCGGTCGGCTCTTCGGCTATATAGCCGTCGATCGTGCCGGCGGTAACCGCGGTATAAAGCATTGTAAAGTCCTTCATTACCGTGCCGTTAACGTTCTCTATCTGATTCATGGCGTCGGCGTGGAAGGTGCCGTCCTGCGCAGCTATCTTGGCGCCCGCGAAATCGGCAAGGGTCTTGGCGGAAGCGTAGGCGCTGTCCTTCCTTGTTATGATAACAAGGTTGGAAATGTAATAGTTCGAAGAAAAGTCAATGGTTTCTTTTCTTTCGGCGGTCGGGCTCATACCCGCGATAATGCAATCGAGCGTCTTTGTATCAACAGCCGGGATAAGAGCATCCCACTCGTATGCGTAAACCTCGAGCTCGAGGCCTAACTTATCGGCTATCTTCTTGGCTACCTGAACGTCGTAACCGTTGGCATAGCCTTCCGCGTTGGCGATCTTCACCGCGCCGTTGCTGTCGTCCGCCTGAGTCCAGTTAAACGGAGCGTAAGCACATTCCATACCTACCTTGAGCTTACCCTTGCTGCCATTGTTGCCTCCGCACGCGCAAAGGCTTAAAATAAGAGCCAGCACCGCAATGATCGAAATAATCTTTTTCATCTTCATCAATCTCCTTTTCTAAATCAAAACCGCCTGTGAAAAGAGCATCACAGGCGGTAAAATTTATTTCCATGCGATAGCTCTCCGCAAAACGCGACAGTCCGGCGGGTGTTACCCGACAGCCCAGATAAACAGGTTTAAGGCGTTACCTGCCTATCTTCGGCGGCGTTTCCTTTCACATAAAACCGATTGCCTTTAAAGTCTTATGCTACTGATAAAAGCCGCGCCTCTATCAAAAACGATTTTTAATTTGGCATTATTATTGCACATAAGCGAGCATTTGTCAACAGTTTTGTGATTTTTCTTGGTTTTTAATAAAAATTTTGAAACTCCCGGCGGAAAATTATTCAAAAAACACATACTTTGCGCATTTTTGCCGCTTAAAACTCTTGCATATTATATATAACTATGTTATAATACATAATTGCGTTAGAGTGCGTTCTTATCCTTTTGTGATAATTTGATGCCTGCACATTAACCCGAAGGTGTTGACTTTATGAAGATTTTAGTCGTGTGTCAATATTATTCACCAGAACCTTTCCGTCACCCCGACATTTGCGAGGAACTCGCGCGCCGGGGTCATGAGGTTTTTGTCGTTACGGGCACACCTAACTATCCCATGGGTAAAACTTACCCGGGTTACGAAAAAGGGAAAAGGCAAGATGAAATCATAAACGGCGTAAAAATCCACAGATGCTACACCATCCCCCGAAAAAACAATGCTTTTTTCAGAATACTCAACTATTACAGTTACGTCTTTTCTTCAAAGCGCTACATAAGTCGCATTAAGGAAAAATTCGACGTTGTATACGTCCACCAGCTGTCCCCCGTAATAATGGCTGAAGCGGCGATAAAGTATAAAACAAAGCACAACGTTCCGATGATACTTTACTGTTTGGATCTTTGGCCGGAGAGCATGGTAATGGGCGGTATAAAGCCGGGAAACCCGGTTTACAAGATCCTGCATCGTGTTTCGGAGAAGATATATAAATCGGCGGACAAAGTTTTAGTATCGAGTGAATCATTTTCGGAATACTTTGCCAGAGAATTCAATATAACCGATACTTGCTACCTTCCGCAATATGCCGAAGAAGTATTAACACCCGATAATTGCGCCAAAACCCCTGACGGCAAAACGGATCTTATGTTTGCAGGCAACGTCGGCACAGCACAGGATGTTGACACAATAATAAACGCGGCACGGTTACTGTTAAATGTTAAGAATCTACAGATACATATAGTGGGTGACGGCTCAGAATTAAACCGAATTAAAGATATGGCGGCTGATTTGCCGAACGTTATATTCCACGGAAGGCACCCTATTGATGAAATGCCACGGTATTATTCTATGGCGGACGCGATGCTGGTGACGCTTAAAAGCGGTCCGCTGAACCTCACACTGCCCGGCAAAGTTCAGTCCTGCCTTGCCGCCGGCAAACCGATAATCGCCGCGGCAGACGGGGAAACTGCGAATTTAATAGCATCGGCGAAATGCGGATTCTGCTCGCCTGCCGGTAATGCCGATTTACTCGCAGAAAACATAAAAAGATTTATGGCATCAGATCATGAAGAGCTTAAAAAGCGCGCAAAAGATTATTACTGCGAACATTTTCGCGGATCCACATCCGCTGCGGAGTTAGAAAAGGTTTTTGAGGAACAAATATCATTTAAAACGGTGAAACGATGAGAGTATCTTTTTTCATTTCAAAACTATTTAAAAAACTACACTTGCCTGCAATTAAGAATTCAACAATCGATAAAAAATCAAAAATATGCCCCGGCGCCCATTTAGTAAATACAAACGTAGACAAATATTCTTACATAGGCAATTTTTCAACCGTCATCAACTGTAATATAGGCTCCTTTTGTTCAATTGCAGATAATTGTTTGATCGGCAGTATGGCACATCCTACCGATTGGGTGTCTTCCTCACCTGTTATGTATGCCGGAAAAAACTGTTTGAAAACGAATTTTTCAAAAAAAGTTTTTGTGGAATCGCAAAAATCATCCGTAGGAAATGACGTTTGGATCGGTGACGGAGTAAAGATCAAGGCGGGCATCACTATTGGTGACGGTGCAATTATCGGAATGGGGAGTGTTGTTACACACGATGTTCCCCCATACGAAATATGGGCGGGCAACCCCGCCAAACTTATAAGAAAACGGTTTGACGATGAAACAATAGAAAGATTGTTAAAATCAAAATGGTGGGATTTAAGCTACGGTGAGCTTCTCGAGCTCGGTGATTGTTTTGACAATGTGAAAATGTTTTTAGATAAAATTGACGAACGGAAAAGCAGAGAAGCATGAAAAAAGTCCTTATACTGTCGATCTACCCGGCACCATATAGAGTAGAACTCTTTGAAGAATTAAAGCGGGAATTCAATACCAACGTGTTTTTTGAATCATTTGGCGGCGATTTTAGAGAAACCGAATGGTTTTCTAAAGGTAATTACCATTTGATCGATACCGATGAAGGGCTTAAAACATTCACGTCCTCAATCAAAAGCATTAAATCATATAGCCTTGTCGCATTTTACGATTTTACAACAAACACTTCTATAAAACTCATTCTGAAATGCATTTTCAAAAAAATCCCATATACCGTAAACTGCGATGGAGTAATGATGTCGCCACACGGTAACCCTGTTTCCGATTTAATAAAAAAGTTTTTAGTGTCGCATGCTTCAGCATGTTTTGCCAGCGGAGAAAGCGCAAAGAAATACTTTTTGAGATACGGTGCAAAGGAAAAAAATATCCATATTCACACCTTTTCCACACTCCATAGCTGCGATATCTCAGAAAGACCGCAGACCGCCGCGGAAAAATCCGCTTTACGCAAAAAACTAGGCTTGCCGGATGATAAATTTATTTCAATAGCGGTAGGCAGGTTTATCCCGCTCAAGCGCTATAATGAGTTTATAACCGAATGGCGTAATATGCCGGAAACTCATCTGCTTTTACTTGTCGGCAGCGGTCCTGAAGAAGAAAAATACCGAAAAACCATATCGGACAGCCACATCAAAAATGTAATTATCGAAGGGTTCCATCCGAAAGAAGAACTGTTTGAGTTTTATAAGGCGTCAGACCTCTTTGTGCATCCCACAAGTTACGACGTTTGGGGTTTAGTTGTTAATGAAGCTTTGGCGTGCGGATTGCCGGTTGTGTCGTCAGACCACTGCGTTTCCGCGCTGGAATTGATAGTTGACGGCAAAAACGGATACAAAGTTCCTATGGGCGATGATGCGCTTATGTGCGAAAGGATACGATCGATTTCCGCAGACAAAGAACTATATGAAAATATGGGTTCTGCCGCGATCGAAACGATAAAGGACTATACTGTTGAAAATATGGCTGAAAAACACGCTTGTGTTTTCAAAACGCTATTAAAATAAACTTCGATACTGTTCAAGAGGTGCTGTAGATGAGTATCTATAATGATTTAAAATCGGGAACGAAAAAACTTTCACTCATCGGTCTCGGTTACGTTGGCATGCCGATCGCTGTTGCCTTTGCGAAAAAGGGAATAAAAGTGATCGGTTTTGATCTAAACAAGGCTAAAATCGACCTTTATAAGTCGGGTGTTGACCCGACGAAAGAAGTCGGCGACGACGTTATAAAAGCCACAACGGTTGAATTTACAGCGGATGAAAGTCGCCTTAAAGAAGCGTCTTTCCATATCGTAGCAGTTCCCACACCCGTAAACGCAGACCACACTCCCGACCTTACGCCTGTTATCGGCGCATCGGAGATCGTGGGACGCAATCTGACTAAAGGCTCAATCGTCGTTTATGAATCGACCGTTTATCCGGGCGTTACCGAAGACGTTTGCATACCGATACTTGAAAAGCAGTCCGGTCTTAAATGCGGCGTGGATTTCAAAATCGGGTATTCCCCCGAAAGGATAAATCCCGGCGACAAGGTCCACCGCCTCGAAAACATACATAAGATCGTTTCGGGTATGGACGAAGAATCGCTTGAAGAGATCAAAAACGTTTACGACCTTGTTATTGAGGTGGGAACGTATCCTGTATCGACCATAAAAACCGCCGAGGCGGTCAAGGTGGTTGAAAACAGCCAGAGAGATATAAATATTGCCTTTATGAACGAGCTTGCAATGGTATTCGATCGTATGGGTATAGATACCAACGAGGTAGTTGACGGTATGAATACCAAGTGGAACGCGCTCGGTTTCCGTCCCGGCCTTGTAGGCGGGCACTGCATAGGCGTTGACCCGTATTACTTTACCTACGAAGCGGAAAAACTCGGCTACCACAGCCAGATAATACTTAACGGACGGATCGTTAACGACGGCATGGGCAAATACATCGCCGACGCCGCGATCAAAAAGATGATAGAAGCGGGACAGGCTCCCAAAAAATCAAAAGTGGCGATCTTAGGCCTTACTTTCAAGGAGAATTGCCCGGATACCCGCAACAGCAAGGTAGCCGATATTATCGAAAGATTAAAAGAATATGGCATAGATCCCGTTGTCGCCGATCCGTGGGCGAGCGAAAGAGACGCTATGCATGAATACGGCGTTACGCTCACGCCGCTTTCTGGTATAAAAGATATTGACTGCCTTATCGTAGCGGTAGCACACAACGAATTCAAGGCTCTTGATTTAGCGGATATCAAAAAGCTTTACAAAGCTTCGCTCGGCGATGAGCAAAAGGTTCTTATTGACGTAAAAGGTCTGTATGACGTTTCCCTTCTTGTAAAATCAGGCTTAAGTTATTGGAGGCTGTGACCGTGCCGGAAACGCAGATTATAATCAACGCTGATGATTTCGGTCTCTCGGACAATGTGAACCGCGCTATCGTATCGGCATTTGAAAACGGCCTTATAAGCGATACCACTATGATGGCAAACGGCAGTGCTTTTGACGAGGCGGTTACCCTTGCAAAAGAAAACGGGTTTGCCGACAAAGTAGGCATACATTTTAACCTCACCGAAGGCGCGCCGCTGACAGAAGATATCAGGAATTGCCCCGCTTTTTGCGAAAACGGAGTTTTTCATAATCATATCAACCGTTTAAAACCGCTTAATAGTGTTGAAAAAGCGTCTGTATTCAAAGAACTTTCCGCACAGGCGGCAAAAATCAAGGCGGCAGGGCTTAAAATAGACCACGCCGATTCGCATCATCATATACACACGGCGATATTTATAGCGCCGATCGTATTTAAGGTTTGTAAGGAATTCGGCATTGAAAAAATACGCATCCACCGCAATACGGGAAGTATCCCGGCATACAAAAAGGTAATAAAGAATCTCTACAACAAAAACTTACGAAAAAAAGGCTTTATAACCACCGGTTATTTCGGCAGCCTTGATGATATAGGCGAAGTCCTGCCGGAAAATCTTGAGATAATGGTTCATCCCGATTTTGATAAAGACGGCGCGCTGATCGACCGCAGAGAGGTTATCGACGGCATTCCGGCCGGCATTCCGCTTTACAGCATACCGGACAAGTATAACATAACGCTTAAATCTTACGGTGATCTATAATGAAGATACTTTACGGTTATTCCAACTGCACCGATAAAAAGTATAGCGAACTGATGGACGGAAAAAACGTTTCCATCCTTCGCCCGGATCAGAAATACCACGGGTTGCTTATTAAAGGGCTTGCCGCAAACGGCGCGGAAGTAAGGTGCTTTTCGGGGCTTCCAATAAATCGCTCACTTACAAAGAAAGTTTTTATTCACGAAAAGGACGAGCAGGAAGACGGCGTTTATTACCATTACATCAATACCGTTAATTTACCGCTGTTAAGACAGCTTACTGTGTTTTTCGGTTCGTTCTTCGGCGCGCTTAGGGCAAAAAAGACTAATGACACATACATTGTTTGCGATTGCCTTAATATAGCAAACGCCTACGGCATGATGCTGGCGGGCAAATTAAGAAAAATACCGGTTATAACGATTGTTACCGATCTGCCTGATATGATGTCCCAGGGCGGTATCGCGCGGCGGATCAACAACAGATTTTTCGGGGCGGTTGACGGTTTTATAATGCTCACGGAACAAATGAACAGCCGTATAAACCATAAAGCCAAACCGCACATTGTGCTTGAAGGACACGTTGACAGCAGTCTCAGCGAAGCGGATGCGGCTGAAAAATCCGAGGCGAAAACCGGTGACAGTATAATAATATACGCCGGCGGTATAAACAAAAAATACGGCATTAAAGACCTTGTTGAAGGTTTTATCCTGGCGTGTATTCCGGATTCTCAGCTGCATATTTACGGCGACGGTGACTTCCGGGAAGAACTTATGTCGCTCTCGGAAAAGCATCCAAACGTTAAATATATGGGCATAAAGAGCAACGAGGAGATCGTGGCAGAGGAGCAAAGAGCCTCACTTCTCGTAAATCCGCGGCCCACCGCGCCGGAGTATACCAAGTATTCTTTCCCGTCCAAAAATATGGAATATATGGTATCGGGCACACCGCTTCTTACCACAAAACTCCCGGGGATGCCGGAAGAATACTACCCTTACGTTTATCTGTTAGAAGATGAAACGCCCTTAGGCATTTCCGACTCGCTCAGAAGCATATTTTCACTCTCTTTGGAAGAAAGAGACCAAAAAGGCGCGGCGGCGCGCAGATTTGTTCTTGAAAACAAATCCAATATTAAGCAGGCAAATAAAATCACTGAATTTTTAAGGAACGAATTTGGTAATGACTAAAAAACTTTTAAACCCCATAACGCTGGCAACGATCGTTGTAATACTGTATTCTGTCTTACCGATACTGTCGGTTTTTATAAGCACTTACATTACCACCTACGCATATATGCTGCTGGTGACGTTTCTGCTTGGGTTTATACTTCTTACCGGCGGACTTGAGAGACTGGGTCTCATGCTATTCTTCGCTACTCCGATGATCGTGTATGTTATCTGCTCTTTTTTTGTAAAAAAGGATACGCTGCTAATTTGGGGTTACCAAAGTATGCTTTTTATTATGCCGGTGATCCTCGGATATTATTATAACGAATACAAGCCGGAAAATCTTTCGTTGTTCTCAAAAATACTGATGGCGGGCATTGCCATTACGGCAGTAACCACAATAGTAGGTCTCGTTCAGTTTCCTCAGGCTGCCAGAATACTTGCGACGATAGCCGAATCAGACAACGCTGAAAACATAAAATACGGTTGGCACAACATCGGCGGTTACAACTTTGTTTATATATGTGTTCTTATGTACCCGATGCTGATACTTGCGTATAAACTCAGGCGGATAAACCGCATCGTTTTTCTTACAGCATTTTCGACACTTTTTGTCCTTGTAATACTTTCTGAGTATACCATAGCACTGATTTTATTGTCTATTACTTCCATTCTGTTTTTTGCGGGCAAAAAACTTAGCGAAAGGCAACTGTTAATCTTCGGCGTTGTTTTTTTCATAGCCCTGTTCGTATTTTGGGACGTATTCAGCAATTTTCTTTTATGGCTAGCAGATGTTTTGAACAGTGACGTGCTTACCGAACGGCTTACCGCGCTGGCAAACGGTTTTGCCGGACTTGAAAAATCCGAAAGTAACCGTATTGAACTTTACCGGATGTCGTTGGAAGGTTTTGCGGCAAGCCCGCTTTTCGGAAGGATTATCGGTGAATACAGCGTCTTCGGCGGGCATTCCTTTATACTTGATTCGCTCGCGCAATACGGCATATTGGGCGGTATGGCTATTGTATTTGTTTATCGGAATATCTACCGTTGGTTCTTTAAGCCCTTTAAGTCAAGTCCCGGTTACGGCTATGTGCTATGGTCGTTTGTTCAGGCAATCATTTTGTCAACCGTAAACACCGGTATGTGGCTTGAAGTATTAGCGTTCTTTATTCCGGCAACACTATTTTTGATTCACAAACCCGACAGTGAGGAAACTTATGAAGATTCTATGGATAGTTAACACGCCGATAGATATATTGGGTGAAAAATTATACGGTAAACGTGCAAACGGTCTTTGGATGGACGCGCTTCTTGCGGATTACCGGAAGCACGGCGGCTTTGAACTTGTTGTTGCGACCACTGCAAAAGTGGATGCTACGCTTCGATTTGAAGGTGAAGGCGCGGTATTCTACGCCCTTCCCGATAACGTTCCCGTTTTGTATAACTGTGAAAGATCTTCAAATCAAATTGCCTGGGATGATCTTATAAACAAAGAAAAGCCGGATCTTATCCAGGTGTGGGGCACCGAGTTTTCACACGGCCTTTGTGCGCTGAAGTCGGCGAAGAAATATAATATACCCGCCGTTATCTATATGCAGGGTTATCTCGGCTCTATAGCGCGGCATTACCTTGCCGGTATTACAAATAAAGAAATAAGAAAAAACATCACCGTTCGTGATTTTTTTAAGCACGATAGCATCCTTGACCAGCAGAGCAAATTTTTTGCAAGTATCGAAAGGGAAAAAGAAGAATTTGCTTTATCGGGTCGTATTATTTGCGAAAACGACTGGTGCGAGTTAAGCGTCCGCACGGTAGCCCCGGATATAAAAGTTTACAGATGCCCCTTAAGCATCAGCGAAATCTTTTTAAACAGCGAATGGAAAATAGAAAACTGTGAAAGACATTCCATTATTTGTAACGCCTCGGGTTATCCGCTTAAGGGCCTTCATATGTTACTGAACGCGGTGGCTCTGCTCAAAGAAAAATACCCGGATATAAAACTATACGTTCCGGGTGAAAAGTTGGCGGGAAAACAATCTTTTATATGGTGGCTGCGAAAACGCGGTTACAGGAAGTATATCGAAAACCTGATAAAAAAACTTGATTTGGAAAGTAACGTGGTGTGGCTCGGATACTTACCGCAGAATGCACTGGCGGTGCAGTATTCAAAAGCGAACGTGTTTGTTATGTGTTCAGCCATCGAGAATCATTCAAGTTCCCTTAAGGAAGCTATGCTGGTCGGTTTGCCGAGCGTGGCGGCGGCGGTAGGCGGCGTGCCCGAATACGTCCGCCACGGCGAAAACTCGTTTTTATACCGTTTTGAAGAATATGACATCGCCGCCGCATATATAGACCGGTTGTTTTCCGATGATGATCTTGCCGCTGGAATTTCAAAATCAGGAAGAGCCGATATGATGAAACTTCACGAAAATAACAACGTATTCAATAGAATACTTGAAATATACAGGGAAATATTAGGCGAAAGGTAAACCGATACATGTGTAAAATCGTGGTTACAGGTGCAAACGGTAAGCTTTCATGCAAAGCTGCGGACCGGTTGAGATCAAAGGGCACGTATTCTATCGAACAATTAAGCTTGCGTGGCAACTGGCAGGATTATGATTTAACCGGCACTTACGGCATAGTTCATATCTCAGGCGTTACTCCGCAAAACGCCAAAAGTGAAAGCGACTACAAAAAAATAAACTCGCTCTTGACCGGAATGCTTGCCAAAAAAGCCAAATTACAAGGCGTAAAATATTTCGTTTTCATCAGTTCAATGGCGGTATATGGAATTGAACAAAGCATCCGCGCGGCTGACGGTTGCATTTATGAAACCACCAAGCCGCAGCCGAAAACAGAATACGGCAAAAGCAAATTGAACGCCGAGGAATACCTTAAAAGCCTTGAAGATGCGGACTTTAAAGTTTGCATAATACGGGTGCCGAGTATTTATGACGGCGAAAAAACAGAATACATTGACCAGTATAAATACCTTGCGGACAAATACCCGTTTATCCCTGCATGCTTTAAGAAAAACTATAAAAGTTTTATCCATTCGGATAATCTGTGCGAACTCATCCATCTTGCAATCAGTTCAAATTATTCGGGTGTGATTTGCCCGGATGACGGAAAACTCTCGGCATTTGATATTTGTGCCGCTATCTATCCGAACAAGCTCAAACTGCGGTCGGCGGGAATACTCATCGCACTGTTTATGAAAAAAAATCCGCGCATCGTTGATTATTACGGCGCAATTTACTACAGCGATGAGCTTACCGATGTTTTTGGCGGCAGATACCGTGTTACGGATCCGGTGAACGCCATAAAGGAAATATATGAAGAATAATATTACAGTCACTTTTTTTTCGAATTTTTTGCTTCACCACCAAACCCCGTTTTGTGAAGCAATGATAAAACGGCTCGGCGACGGTTTCCGCTTTGTTGCAACAGAGCCTACGCCTGACGAACGCCTTAATATGGGCTACCGTGATTACAGTGACGTTTCCTACGTTGTTTACTCATACAAGGATGACGAACAATACAAGGAAGCGTTAAGACTCGGATCAGAAAGCGACGTTGTTATAATAGGCTCGGCGCCGGACGTTTTTATTGAAAAAAGATTAAAGCAGAATAAACTCACTTTTCGTTATCACGAACGGTTTTTTAAAGAAGGCCGTTGGCGCATTCTTGATCCGCGTGTAATAACAGCGCATTACAAGCAGCATTTTCGCTACAGAAACAAAAATCTTTATATGCTTTGTGCCAGCGCATATACGGCGCCTGATTGCCGCTTCATCTTCTCTTATCCGAATAAAACATATAAATGGGGATATTTTCCGGAAATCAGTTTATCAGACTATAACGATATAGAAAGCATCAAAAGCAAAAATAAAAAGGTCAAAATTCTCTGGGTAAGCCGCTTCATAAAATTAAAACATCCCGAAGAGGTTATTGCACTCGCCGAAAAACTGAAACTCAACAATTATGATTTCCTGATAGAAATGGTCGGCGTCGGCGAGCTCAGAGAACATTACGAAAGAATTGTAAAAGAGAAAAACCTTACAGACCAAATCAAATTCAGCGGACCTTTTCCGCCGGATGAGGTTTTAGAAATAATGAAGGCGGCAGATATTTTTATATTTACGTCAGATAAAAACGAAGGTTGGGGCGCGGTGCTTAACGAATCGATGTCGGCCGGTTGTGCCGTTGTGGCAAACAAGGAAATCGGCTCTGTTCCCTACCTTATTAACCACGGCGAAAACGGGCTTATATATAGCAAAAAGGATAAGAATTCACTTTACGAGAATGTGCACCTGCTTATGGATAATAAAGATTTGCGCACAAGAATTCAGAAGAACGCTTATAGCACAATAAAAACCGTCTGGAACGCCAATGTCGCGGCAGATAGGCTTTTACGTCTTATAGAATGTATAAATAACGGCACGGAAACACCATATTCAACCGGTCCGTGCAGCAAGGACTAACACTTCCAAGGAGCAAATAATGAATATACTCTACATAACTCAAATGTATCCCTCTTATGAATTACCACAGTATTGCGCTTTTTTGCATAATCAAGTAAAGGCTATAAAGTTGTGCGGTGCTAATATAACTGTCGTTATACCATCAATAGAAAAGCTGTCACAATACACCAACTATGATGGTATCGATGTTTTGTATGTAAAATACCGTGACTTCAGTAGAAGTGCATTGGGCCCATTAGTTTACTTTCAACTAAAAAGAGAAATAGCTAAATACATTAAAGTCAGTGATTTTAATATTGTTTACGCAATACATTCTCCGGTAAATATTTTATACTCCGCTATGAGAATCGCAAAAGCAAATAGATTGCCATTTATAGTTCATTACAGGGGATACAATATTTTTAATGAATTTGAAAGCGTTAGAAAGGCTTTTTTGGATAATCCGCAAAAAGCCATGGAACACATTGTAAAAAATACCGATTTAAGTTTGGCTGTGAGCAAAAGAACCGCTGCAATTATAACGAATCGATTCCCCGATTCGCCTGTGGAAGTAGTATATAACGGCGTTGATGCCAAAATTTTTAATTGCGATTTGCATATTCCGTCACATGAGGGTTTTAGAATTCTCTGTGTTGCAAATCTTATACCGATAAAGGGTCATAAATACCTATTTGATGCATTCAAACAACTTTCAGAACAATACCCTGAAAAAGCATTGCAACTTGACCTAGTCGGCAGGGGGCCTTATGAAAATGATTTAAAGGAATATGTCTTAAATAATAGTATAAAAAATGTATTCTTTCATGGATATGTATTGCACACTGAAATTGCCGATTATATGAAAAATACAGATATATTTGTTCTTCCTTCTGTATATGAGTCCTTTGGAAACGTATGCCTAGAAGCAATGGCATGTAAAAAACCGATAGTGATATTTAGTGGTCAAGGTATTGACGAAATAATTACTGACGGAATAAACGGTTTAATTGCAGAAAAAGTGAATGTTGAACAACTTAAAGAAAAAATTGAGTGTCTGTTATTATATACGGACAAACGCAATGCAATTGCCGAAAACGGATATAAAACTGCCAAGAGTTTTACATGGCAAAAATCCGGAGAAAAATTGTATAATATAATAAAAAAGGTGATAGCCAAATATGTTGATTAGCGTAATTATCCCGGTATATAATGCAAAAGAATTTTTGGAATTTTGCGTAAATTCGATTACCACACAAACATTTTTAAACTATGAACTCATCCTGGTCGATGACGGTTCTACTGATGGTTCCGACAGAATATGTGATCATCTTGCAAACCAATATAGGCAGATTAAAGTAATCCACAAATCAAATGGCGGTGCCGCAAGCGCACGCAATGCCGGAATTAAAGAAGCTATTGGCAAATACATTCATTTTATTGATAGCGATGATTTTTTGCCAAACAAGAGTGTTTATTATGAATTGTCCAAATTATTTAAATATGATGCCGATATTGTTTTTTCAAGGAGGATCAGATACAATGAAGACTTGACAAAAAACACAGCCATACAACCCAAGTATAATCATAGCGGTATGTTTGAAGGTGATATTCTATACGATGTTATAATCAATGACTATGAACTAACCCTCACCTGTCCTGTTAACAAGTTGTTTAAGACTGAGTTTTTAAAAAACAATAATCTTTATTTCACAGAAGGGCTTTTACATGAAGAAGACGAGTGGTTGCCTCGCGTAATAGCCGCCGCGAAAAAGGCTTGGTTTTACAATGATATCATATACTGTGTTCGTCAGCGTAACATCGGTTCCTTCTCCGCAACAAATAATGACCTTAGTATATATAAAAGAACTAAATCCAAAATCTACACAATAACATCTGGTATCGAATATATGAAAGGCGCCATAAAGGATGAAAAAACAATTGCTGCCGCCGCGGATTATTACTGGGGCTATATGATTAATGCCTTATTGGGAGTTGCTGCCATACAGGACAACGACACTAAAGATAAATGTATGAAAGAATTCATCAAAAACAAAGGTTTTTTTTATAATTATAAGTTGCTCACAAATAGAAACTGGCGGGTAATGGGTTGGATGTTTACACATTTTGGTGTTAGATTCACAGCAAAAACCGTTGCTATAAGATACAAAACCAGTCATAATTGTCAAACTTAAATTTGAATTACTACTTTTAAGTTTAATTGTTTTAAATTGTGTTTTTGTATAAGCGCCGTTTTAAGGCTTAATTATGCCTTTTCCTAACGACTAACAATACAAGAACATATTGATACATTTTTGCAGAGGCAGAAAGCATTATGAATATTTCATTACTCAGAAGACCAAAAATTAGTATAATAATTCCTCTTTACAATGCCGAAAAAGAGATTTCACGTTGTATGGAATCTATTTACAAACAGACTTTTACCGATTATGAAATAATACTCATAAATGACGGCTCAAAGGATAACAGCGCCGAGATTTGCCGCAGGTATGCCGAAAGTGATAGCCGGGTAACCTTTATTGACAAAGAAAACGGCGGTTCGGGGAGTGCTCGAAACGCAGGAATTGAAGTTGCCCGCGGTAAGTATATATATTTTTGCGATGCTGATGATGAAATAAGCGAGAATTTACTTGAACGGGTTTACGCTGTTGCGGAATCCGGAAATTATGACTTAGTGGTTTTCTCTGTTCACTCAAAAATAATAAACAGTGATACCGGCGAGATAATTAGAGAGTATAATACGACACAAGAAGACCGCATTTTAAAAACAAGATCAGACTTCCGAAGCAATTTTTCACATCTTTATTATGAAGGTGTGCTGTTTGGCGCCCCTTACAATAAACTCTTTAAAACATCGGTAATTCGCGATAATAATGTTCGGTTTCCGGATCTTAAAAGAGGTCAGGATGAAATCTTTAATATGCGATATTATCGATATGTAAACTCATGCGCTGTAATACCCGACTCGCTTTACACTTACTATCAGTTTGACGATATAGGCAAAAATAAAAAATATAGGCTGAATTATTTTGAAACCACCACAAAGACCTATTTTGCCACGCTCAAGGATTTACTGGACGAATTCGGAACTGATGATTATACTAAGAAGAAATTTCAAAACTCTTTTGTTTACTCAATTGAAGCGGCTGTTTTACTTGCCTTTAACCCCGTGGAAAAGTTAGATAAAAAAAGTAAAACAGATTTTATAAAAAAAGTTATAAACGATGATTTCGTAACAGTTGTATCAAAAGAAGTTACTTTTATTCCTGAAGGATATGCAGTTTTTTGGCAACTGTTTATAAGTAAGGACGCAAAAGGCATTTACAAACACATAAGCAGAAAACTGACTGTTGAGAAAATCAAATGTCCGTTACGGAGAATAAAATACGCCCTCACTAACAATAAATAACAGGAGTTTATATGAATAACAAACGTGGATTTATAACGGTTGCTACCGGCGACTGGTATTGCTATTTGGCGCAAAACCTTGCCATCAGTTATAAAATGTTCGGTAATTGCGATTATCCGTTTTATGCAATAACCGATAAAGCCGGCGAAAAAAAGCTCAAAAAATATTTTGACGGTGTAATTGTTCTTCAAAACCCGAATTATAACTTTCTTGATAAAATTGAGGTCTATAAAAACAGTCCGTTTGACGAAACCGTTTTTTTAGATGCGGACATGAATATCATTAAAGATATATCATTTGTTTTTGATGAATTTGAAAAGAATGGCAGCGAAGTGAGTTGCTATGGCACATTGATAGATATTACAGAAGAAAACCAACCAAATCACTTTGGTAAAGGTGCGGTAGATCATTTTAATTTGACAAAATATATTCGTTTTGGCGGAGGTATTTATTATTATAAAAAATCCAAAAAAGCAGATAGGGTTTTTGACTGTATATATAATGATCTAATGCCAAATTACGATAAATACGATATGCTACACATAGGCGCTTATTTCGGTAACGATATTCACCGTATGGCGGACGAGCCACTTTTAGGTCTTGCTATGCTTGTTTGCAATATGAAACCTATGAATTCCATTTCTCACCTTATGCGTTATTATCGTGGCAACATGATGGAAACTCTCAAATGGGATATGGATAAGAAAGACTGTTCGTTTTATTGGTGGGGTGAAACTGTTCATCCAAATATTACACACTATGCTACTTATAATACCTGGACTTTCAAATACTTTAAATTGAACGCGGAACTGCGTGACAGATACCATAAAATCCCAAAATTTTTAAGATGCCTGCACTTGCCTTTTATAGCTATTCATTGGGCAATTATGCCGCGACAATTATCTTCCTTTTGGAAGTGGATGAAAGCACATTTCAGCAAAGAATGGGTAAAACATAAATTCAAAAAATTTGCGAGGAATTAAAATATGCAACGTGGCTTCATAACTATGGCATACGGCGAAAAATACTGCAGACTTGCTGAACATCTTTATATGTCATACAAACTGTATTTAGGATGTTTAATAATACTTTGCCCGTATAATAAAATGGCAAGAATCCTTATACTATATTAGTAGGTAATTTATGAAAAAAAATGTTTTTGTTTTTAAAAATCATTGTTGCGGTTGTGGAATATGCGAAGCCATCTGTCCACATAATGCAATAATTATGCAAAACAACATACAAGGTTTTAAATATCCGAAGGTAAACAACAATAAATGTGTTAATTGTGGTCTGTGTGTTGAACATTGTCATTTTAATTCCTCGAACTCCTTTGATGTAACGGATAATTACCCTTATGTTTTTGCACTTAAACATAAAAGCATTGATGTGAGACTAAATTCAAGATCTGGCGGTGCATTTACCGCATTAACCGATGTTGTTTTAAATAAAAAAGGGGCAATCTACGGTTGCGAATTGATTGATAATAGAACAGCTATACATACAAGAGCCGTAACACAACTTGAACGGAATAATCAGCGAGAATCAAAATATATACAAAGTGATATCAGCGGTGTTATTAACAGTATTAAACAGGATTTGTTATCCGGAAAATACGTCCTGTTTTCCGGCACTGCCTGCCAAGTGGCAGCAATAAAGTCTTATTTGAAGAATATAGACACAAATAAACTAATACTTGTTGATATAATTTGTCACGGCGTTGGAAGTCCACGGTTTTGGAGTGATTATTTAGACTATTTAAGTCATAAAGCTAACTCAAATGTAATAGGAGCCGTTTTTAGGAATAAAAAGGATTTTGGTTGGAACTCTCATATAGAAACGATATACTTTAATGATAAAAAATACGATTTAGATTTATTTAAAATAATGTATACCTCCCATTTAATAATTAGAAGTGATTGTTCAGATTGTCCTTACAAAAGAATTAATAGGGTTGGCGATATTACAATAGGTGATTGTTGGGGCATTAGCGATATATTACCGGAATTTTTTGATAACAAAGGAGTATCGCTTGTTATTGTAAACGACAAAAAAGGGCAAAATCTTTTTAATGAGATATCGTGTGCGGATTCTATTGCCATAAATAACAGTAGCAGTCTTTTGCAGCAATCCGCATTAAATGTAAATTGGAAAAAGCCCAATAAATATTCAAAGTTTTGGCGCTTTTATAAAAAGCACGGATTTGAACAATCGATTAAAAAATATGACGAATATGCTAAATCAATAATGTTTTCTGAAGAACCATTGCCATTAATTAAAAGAGGTTTAAATAAATGCATAAAACTTTTAAAGAAAAAAACAAAAAAATAGGAATATTAACATATCATTTCCCATATAATTATGGCGCTATGTTGCAAGCATATGCCCTCCAAAAGGCAATTAATCATATTAGTAAATGTGAAATAATTGATTATGAACCAGACTATCACACAAAACAATATGTTCCTAGAATAAAGAATTATATTTCATTAAAAAGCGCCGCCAATCCAATTGCCGCTCTCAAATCTTTGATTTTTGGTTTATATGGTTATTTTAAAGACAACAATCATATAAAAAAGCATAATTTTGAATCCTTTAAGAAACTTTTAAAAAAATCAAAAAAGCTAATAACCATTACGGATCTTAAAAAGGAACTATGTCACTATGACATAGTCATTGTTGGTAGCGATCAAATATGGAAAAAATCTCAAAACTATAATTTTGAATATTTCCTTTCCTTTGAAGATTTGAACTTAAAAAAGTATTCTTACGCCGCAAGTGCAGGTTCTTGCTTTCCGGTTGAAGATTTATCTTTAATTATACCATTATTAATTGATTTTGAGTGTGTGTCAGTGCGGGAAAAAGCGTTGGCAGATCAGTTGACGGAATTTGGCATTAATTGCCAGATAGATTTAGACCCTACCCTGTTATTAAAAAAAGAAGATTACATAAAAATTGAAAAAAAGAAAAAAGTAAAAAACAAATACATCTTTGTTTATTTTTGCCATGATGATAGGGCAATAGCCCCTCTAAAGCATTTATCAGAAACGTTAAATGCAGAAATAATATTTGGACCATATGTGAGTTTTAAAACAAAAATTGATTTTGAATACAAACTTTGGGATTATTTAAGCCCGCAGGAGTTTCTATACTGTATTCATCATGCGTGTCTTATTGTAACAAGTTCCTTTCATTGCACAGTTTTTTCTATACTATACAATAAGCCCTTTATTGTCTTCGACGGCGTAGGTGCATTTGAGCGGATTAAGAATTTATTAGAGTTTACAGATTTAACAAGCCATATTTTCAAATCTGAAGATAGCATAGATTTTAGCTATGATTATGAAAATGCCATTAAAAGCATTGTATCCAGTGCAAAATCATCATATGATTATTTAAACCGCATAGTTAACTCTTCATGCCAAATAAATTAATAACAGTGGAGGTGCTACCGTAGATGTCAAGAGGTTTCATAACTATGGCATACGGCGAAAAATACTGCAGACTTGCCGAACATCTTTATATGTCATACAAATTGTTCGGCAACTGTGATTATCCGTTTTATTGTATAACTGACAGCAGGAGTGCTGACAGTCTCAGAAAAACTTTTGACGGAGTTATAGTTAAAGATAATTTTGTGAAGTCGACCTCGGACAAACTGATGTTTTTTACCGATAATCCCTTTGATGAATCAGTTTTTATTGATTCGGATTGCAGTATTGTTAATGATGTAAACTACATTTTTGATTTATTCTCAGAAAACGGTTCACCTATAAGTGCGATTGCAGATATTAAGGATTTAAGGGAAAAGCAAAAGGGACGCCAGTTTGGAGTAAACGCAATAAAAGAATTATGCATCACCAAAGACTTTCCGAATTTTAATGGCGGAGTTTATTATTATAGAAAAACCGATTTAACCAATATATATGTTGATTTTATGATAAATGATGTACTCCCCAATTATCACTATTACGGTTGCTTAAGCGATGACAAGAATATTGTGATATATGATGAACCAATAGTGATATTATGTATGCTGAAATATGGGTTTATACCTGTGCCGCCAAGTAAAAACATTATGTATTTGGTTCACAATAAAACAAGAGTTAAATGGAATATGAAAAATCATATTTCTACATACAAGTGGTATGAATGTATCGTTCACCCTACAATCATACATTGGAAAGTCGGTGGAACCGAGACTTTTAATTATGAAAAATATGACGCGAAAATCAGGGGACTTTTTTACAAAAGCAGGAAACTTTCAATAATTAAAAATCAAATAATTGCTTTTGGGAAGTATTACGTTTATCCTAAACTTTTAAAAATCTCTCCTAAGTTTAGGAATATCATAATTAAAAATCGGTAATCAAAATGAAAACTATACTTTTTATTCTCCCCTCACTCACACTTGGCGGACTTGAGCGGGTTCAGGTAACGCTGGCAAACGCACTGGCTGATAAGGGTTATGACGTGACGGTTATGGTGCTTGAAAACCGGCTTGACCTTAAAAACGAGTTGGACAGACGCGTGCATTTGATATATAAACCTTATAAACCGCATAAAGTAATGCGACGCATTCCCTATATCCGCCATAAGTTCTATGACGACGGTATGTGGGAAACACGCGCCACACCCAAAAAGCTTTATAAGTATTATATCGGCAATGAAAAATTCGATATTGAAGTCGGCTTTTTCAGAGGTCTGGCAGTTAAGGTCATAAGCGGCTCAACAAATAAAGCATCTAAAAAACTCGCGTGGGTACATAGCGACTTTAAACTCTGCGGCGGTGTTACCAATAACTTTAAATCTCTTGAAGAAGTAAAGATCGCATACTCAAAATACGATAGCATAGTGTGTGTATCACATCAGACGGAAAAGAGCTTTAATGAAGTAATAGGGCTTCAAGGCAAAACCGTTACTATTTATAATATGTTGCCTGTAGAGAAAATTCTGTCAGCGGCACAAGAACCGATTAATATTGAAAAAAACAAGTTTACCGTTTTATCGGTCGGGCATCTTACAGAGGCTAAAGGTTACGACCGCCTGATCGAAGCGGTAAAACGATTAAATCAAAACGGTTTTGACTTTGATTTATGGCTTGTCGGCTACGGCGAGGATGAAGACAAGCTTAAAGAATATGCAAAAGAAAATGAACTCAATAACATTAATTTTTTGGGCTATCAAAAGAATCCTTATAAATATATGAAAGCCGCGGACCTTTATGTTTGCTCATCGCGCTATGAAGGTTTTAACCTGACCGTTGCCGAAGCGCTCATTTTAGAAACACCGGTATTGAGCACCGATTGCACCGGCCCTGCTGAAATTTTGGATGGCGGCAAATACGGTATGCTCGTTGACAACAGCACCGACGGGTTGTATAATGGAATTCGTAGCTTTTTAAGCAATACCGACCTTTTAGATGCATATTGCCAAAAGGCGGGTTTAAGAAAACCGTTTTTTGATGGTGAAAATACTTATAAAAAAATAATAAATCTATTTGGAGAAAATAAATGATATGAAGTCAAAACCCGGACGAGTGGCAATACTAACCCGAACAAGCACAAACAATTTCGGCACTATCTTGCAGGCGTATGCATTACAAAACTATATATCATCGTTGGGATTTGAAGTTTATGTTATAGACGACTCCATACCACGAAAGGAATACGTCAACGTATCAACTCTTGAAAAGCCTAATCAATCTGTTAAAGCGCGTATTTATAACTGTTTTGACCATTTGATTGAGAAAATACAGTTAATTTATTACTTAAAATTTAAGCAGAATACTGCGAACTTTAAAAAAAAACATATAAGGTATTATAAGCCCAAAAGTACACAAGAACTTAATTCAAAATTTGATATATTTGTAAGCGGCAGTGATCAGATCTGGGCTAATGCCGCAGAGCCTTTATTGTTTCCGTTTTTTATGCAGGATTTTGTATCAGATGAAAAAGCTCAAATTTCTTATGCCGTAAGTATAGGTGAGAGTGTGTTCCCTGAATCAAAGAAGGAATTAGTAAATAAACTAGTAAACCGGTTTGACTATTTATCTGTGCGAGAACTTCCATCGAAACAAATGCTTAGGCAATATACCGATAAGAGTATATCCGTCACTTGTGACCCAGTTCTTCTTTTAAAGAATGAAATTTGGGATATAATTGCCGGGAAAAGAAAAGTGAAGGAAAAATACATTTTTTGTTATTTTTTATCTGAAAATTCATGGTACTGTAAAAAAGTCCAAGAACTGACTGAGTTTTATGGTTTTCAGGCGTATATTGTTGGAAAAAAGCATAATAACTTTACTGCTACAAAATTCAAATATATTGAGAATTGTTCGCCTGAAGACTTTTTGAATTATATAAAATATTCAAGTTTTGTTCTCACCGATTCTTTCCATGCAACACTTTTTTCGATTATTTTTGGCAGTAGTTTCAACGTTTTTGAACGTTTCAAAGACAAAACAAACACTCAAAACAATAGGTTGCTTTACATATTAGACAGATTCAGTATAAAAAGTTTATATATCAAAAATTCCGAACCTCTTAACTTTGAAAAGGTTGATTACAGTGCCATAAAAGATTATATCAATTCTTTTGCTGAAGAATCTAAACAATATTTATATTCCGCTCTTTGTTCGTATGATTTGTAACACTAATATTACAAAACACTTAAAACGGTTTTAGCTTGGAGTAATGGTATGCAAAAACAATGGACGGCGGTAATACGCCCTAAAAACAATTTATTGGATTTAAAACTTAAAGAAGTTTGGAAATACCGTGACCTTGTGCGGCTTTTTGTTGTGCGCGATTTCAAAACGCGTTACAAACAGACCATATTAGGCCCATTATGGTTTATAATTCAGCCGCTTTTTACAACGGTCATTTATAATTTTGTCTTCGGTAATATTGCAGGGCTATCGACCGACGGCATGCCGGGTTTCCTTTTCTATATGGCGGGCAACGTGCCATGGCTTTATTTTTCGACCTGTATTACAAACACTTCAAACACTTTTGTTAATAACGCCGCTGTGTTCGGTAAGGTATATTTCCCCCGGCTTACAACACCCATTTCAACGGTTATAACTTCAGTTCTTAATTTCCTTATCCAGTTTGCAATGTTCCTTATCTTTTGGGTTTATTTTATTATTCAAGGCGCACCAATACAAATAAACTGGGTGGCGGCGCTTACTCCCGTTTTTGTAATACAAATGGCAATCCTCGGTATGGGATTCGGTATAATTATTTCATCACTTACTACCAAATATCGCGATTTGCAGGTGCTTGTAAGTTTTGGTGTTTCCCTTTGGATGTATGCAACACCGGTAATATATTCATCATCCACACTGTCACCCAAAATGTATACTGCTTTAATGCTTAACCCTATGTCCCCGATAATAGAACTTATGCGCTACGGCTGGCTTGGCGCCGGAAAGACTCCGTTTGTATTCTGGGGTATTAGTTGGGTAACTACGTTTATCGTGCTGTTTTTAGGTATAATAATCTTCAATAAGGTTGAAAAGACCTTTATGGATACCGTTTGATTTGTGAGGTGAGTAATATGCCCGAAGAAAAAGATATTGCGATACAAATAAACGGTCTTAAAAAACGTTATCGCTTGGGCGTTATCGGCGGCGGAACACTGCAAGGTGATATTCAAAGCTGGTGGGCGCGCGTTCGCGGCAAAGAAGACCCCAACCTTAAGATAGGCAAGGTTGCCGGCAATAGAAATGAAACCTTTATGGCGCTTGACGGCATTGATTTGACCGTTTATAAAGGCGAGCGTTTGGGCATTATAGGCCATAACGGTGCCGGTAAATCGACGCTTTTGAAGCTCTTGTCACGTGTTACAGCTCCAACAGAGGGTGAGATTTGTATTGACGGCAGGATTTCTTCTATGCTAGAAGTAGGCACCGGATTTAACCGGGAACTAACAGGCAGAGAAAACATATATCTAAACGGCGCTATACTTGGTATGACGACGGCTGAAGTAGACTCGAAAATTGAGCAGATAATAGAATTCTCCGAATGTGCAAAATTTATTGATACGCCTGTTAAACGTTATTCAAGCGGAATGTATGTAAAGCTTGCCTTTGCTGTTGCTGCGCATCTTGACAGTGAAATACTTATAATGGACGAAGTTTTAGCGGTCGGCGATATGGCATTTCAGCAAAAATGCCTTGGAAAAATGAGCGATGTATCCACAACCGAAGGCAGAACTGTTTTATATGTAAGCCACAATATGAATACTATACGCCAGCTTTGCGACCGATGTATAGTTATGGAGCATGGTAAGATTATTTTTAATGGTGATGTTGAGGAAGCAATAAGTGTTTATATGAATTCTGCTTTCAAAAAAACATCATATATAGATTTGTTGGAAGTGAAACGCGCAAAGGAATATATGGGGGAAAAGGCAAGAATTAAAAGCTTTGAATTCATAAAGAATAAAGCTTCTTTCCTACATGATGAAGAAATTGAATTCTGTGTTAAGTTAATAGCTAATCAACCTTTAAGTAATATGCGAATTCGTCTTGAAATCAGTTATGCAGATATGACAAAAATAGGAATATCCGAATCAAAAACCTTTTCAAAAATAGATGAAGGTGAAAATGAATTTTATTTTTCCTATAAGCCCGGAATTCTGCCTAAAGGAAAGTATATTATTGCCTTGGATTTGTACGGCTTTGGAGATAATTTTACTCATCAAACAATTGATCATCCCGTGTATAATATCGGCTTTGAGATCTTAGACAATGAAGGAGAGAAATTAGTTTGGAACCATAATTATATGGGACATGTGCGCCTTGGCACAATTGTTTGCGATAATATGATACATTTGAGAGGCCAAAATAATGGATGACGGCATTTTAATATTTTGCGGACGTATTGAAAGCGCCGTGGGCAAAATTGCATACTCGACCAGTAAATTATTAATTGAAGACGGCAAAAACTGTTATTTTTTAGGACTTAACAGCACTTTTGGCTATAGGCGTTCACCTTTTGACTATTCCGTAAACTCAAAAGTTTACTTGTTGAAATACTTTCTTAAAAAAAGCGAAACTTCTTTTAAAATAAAACGACTGTTCTTTCTGTTTTTATATAAAACTTTTGATGCCATTTTCAACGACCATATACATGGTGTAGAAAACAACAAAAAAATAATTAAAAAAAGACTTAATAGGCTTATCAAGCGATTTAAAATCAAGAGAATAATCTCTTTCTATATGCCAAATGAAATCTTAGCAATATCCTATGATATTTGCCAAAAAAAAAGCATTGAATTCTTACCGTTTTTATTAGATAATGCAAAGCATGAACACGAAACTGATTATGATTTGTATTTTTCTATTTCGCCGAGAATTCTATGCCTTCCTTGGGTTCTAAATGATGATTGGTTTGTTAAAAAGTATCATAAAAAAATTGTTGAATTAGATTTACCGATAATTCCATGGAGCAACAAACCAGTATTAAAAAAAAGTACGTCTGCCGGCATTTCCTTTATACTATTTGGCGCTTTATATAAAGACATACGTAATCCGGCTTTATTATTCGATTCATTAATGAAACTGAATAAAGATTTTATAATTAAAACATTTTGCTCGGGATGCAATGACATATTGTCAGAATATAAATCCTTAATGCCTAAAAAAGTTATAGTAAACGACAGAGTGACCATTGATGTGTTGCACGACGAAATTGCCCTTTCTGATTTCGTGATAATAATTGGAAATACTGTTTCAAATCAAATGCCCAGTAAAATATATGAAATTATCGGCAGCGGAAAGCCAATTATGTATTTTTATCAGAATTGCGATGATTTGGGTTTAAATCTTGTTAAAAGGTATCCCTTAGCAATAGTGGTAAATTATTCTGATTTATCAAATGAAAACGAGTTAAATCGAATAATCAACTGGTGTGAATCAAACAAAGGGAAACGGTTAAGTTATAATGATTATATAAATAACTATCCTGAGTGTTCTATAGACCGTTTCGTAAAAGAGATTTGTAATACATTATAGTAACAATTTGAATAGTATTACTATTCGTGTTAAACCCCTATTTTGTTTTAAGCCAAAGATTCAATTAAACTAGTTAACAATTAAATACAATACTTATAGGAGAAAAATTATGTCATCATTTAAAAACGCAACACTTATGATCACGGGAGGGACCGGTTCGTTCGGCAACACGGTGCTCAAACACTTTTTGGACAGCGATATCGGCGAGATACGCATTTTCTCACGCGATGAGAAAAAGCAGGACGATATGCGCCACGAGCTTCAGGCAAAGCACCCCGACACCGCCGGCAAGGTAAAATTCTTTGTTGGCGACGTGCGCGATCCACAGTCTATAGCCGACGCAATGCCGGGCGTTGACTACATATTCCACGCCGCGGCGCTTAAACAGGTGCCTTCCTGCGAATTCTTCCCGATGCAGGCGGTAAAGACCAACGTTGAAGGGACGGACAACCTTCTGCACGCGGCTATAAACGCAGGCGTTAAGCGTGTCGTATGCCTTTCGACCGACAAGGCGGCATACCCGATAAACGCTATGGGTATCAGTAAGGCGATGATGGAGCACGTGATCTACGCCAACGCCCGCGTCGCTGCCGAGCGTGGCGGAACGGTTATCTGCTGCACACGTTACGGCAACGTTATGTGCTCGCGCGGTTCTGTTATTCCGCTGTTTATCGACCAGATAAAATCCGGCAACCCGATAACCATTACAAACCCGGCTATGACCCGCTTCCTTATGAATCTCGATGAGGCGGTAGACCTTGTAAAATTTGCGTTTGAGCACGCAAACCCGGGCGATCTGTTTATTCAGAAAGCGGATGCTTCAACGATAGGCGACCTCGCAAAAGCGGTTCAGCAGTTATTCGGCGATACCGGCACTAATATAATCGGCACCCGCCACGGTGAAAAGCTTTACGAAACACTTATGACGCGTGAGGAAAAACTGCGTGCCGAGGATATGGGCGATTATTTCCGCGTTGCCGCCGACAGCCGCGACCTAAACTACGATAAGTTTGTTGTAAACGGTCAGGTGCAAACCGAGTCTGACGAGGCATATACGAGCCACAACACCAAGCTTTTAGACGTTGAAGGAACGGTTAAGAAGATACTTACTACCGATTACGTGAGAGAACAGTTAGCTGAAAAATAAACTATTTATAGCACAGGCGGGCTTCGTTTGAAGCCCGCCTGTAATTTTATTCTGCTTTCAATCTCTTCTGAACAAATCCCGCGTATATACCTTTTCTGCTACGTCGTCCAGCGCGGTATCGTAGCGATTGGCGATTATACATCCGCACATATTCTTGAATTTTTTAAGGTTATTTATCACCTTACTGCCGAAAAAGGTTGAGCCGTTTTCGAGGGTGGGCTCATAGATTACCACGGTGGCTCCCTTGGCTTTGATACGCTTCATAACGCCCTGGATAGAGGACTGGCGGAAATTATCCGAGTTTGATTTCATGGTAAGCCGGTAAACGCCTACGACTATCTCGCTTTGTTTGCCCTCGCGCTCCGCCGAATACGCCTCGCTGCCCTGATAGGTTCCCGCAATTTCGAGAACCCGCTCGGCAATATAATCCTTGCGCGTTCGGTTTGATTCAACTATCGCCTGTATCAGGTTCTGCGGAACAAGATCATAATTTGCCAAAAGCTGTTTTGTATCCTTTGGCAGGCAGTATCCGCCGTAGCCGAAGGACGGATTATTATAAAAATCCCCGACCCGCGGATCAAGGCAAACGCCCTTTATTATCTCGGCGGTATCAAGCCCTTTAAGCTCCGCATAGGTATCAAGCTCGTTGAAAAAGGAAACGCGAAGTGCAAGATAGGTATTTACAAAAAGCTTTGTTGCCTCAGCCTCGGTAAGACCAACAAAAAGCGTTTCGATATTTTCCTTGATCGCGCCGGATCTTAAAAGTTCGGCAAAGAGTTCTGCGGACTTGCGGTTTTTATCATCCGTTCCAACAATTATGCGGCTTGGATAAAGGTTATCGTAAAGTGCCTTTGATTCGCGCAAAAATTCGGGACTGAATATAATGTTATCCATTTGAAATTTCTTGCGCACCTGCTCGGTATACCCTACCGGTATGGTGGATTTAATAACGATCGTAGGTTTATTTTTTCTTCCGGAAGTTGCTTTCTTTATTAGGCCTATAACCGATTCAACCGCCGAGCAATCAAAAAAGTTAAGCTGCGGATCATAATTCGTGGGCGCGGCAATTATTATAAAATCGGCGTTTTTATATGCGCTCTCGCCGTCAGTAGTGGCGGTAAGATCGAGCGCACGCTCTTCCCTTTTTGCCTCGCTTAAATATTTTTCTATATATTCATCCTGTATCGGGGATATGTGATTATTAAGCTTTTCTACCTTTTCCGGTATTATATCAACCGCAGTTACCTTATTATGCTGTGCAAGTAAGACGGCAAGGGATAAACCGACATACCCGGTCCCGGCAACGGCTATATTATAGCCGCCGGTTATTTTTTTATCTCCCTTTTGCTCAACAAATATATCGGCTATATCAAAATCCAAAACGTTTGCCAACCGTTCAAGCTGTTCAAGTGACGGCATATGCAGCCCGTTTTCGACCGCGCTTAAAACCGAGCGGTTTATCCCGGTTTTTTCAGATAGTTGCTTTTGCGTGACACTTAAGGATTTACGGGCGGCGGACACGGTCTCACCCAGCGCCTTTAGAGAAAGCTTTTTCATACTTACACCCCGTTATGTTGTTATTTACAACATTTTCACAAAATTTGTAAATAAATAATACCATAAACGGCGTGTTATGTCAACAAAAACAACAGTCAACGTTGCTCTTTTGCTTTCAGTTTTTCCTTTTTCGCAGGTAGATCAGCGCGAATACCGCCGAGAGGACCGCCATATAAACAAAGGAATAAGCAAGATACAAATTGCTGTGGACCGAGTTTATATAATAGGTATTCGGGAAGATGAGCTGCGGTATTTTTTGGATACTGTAATTGAAAAACACGGGGCAAATAAGGGCCTGCAGGACCGTAAGCAGCGTTGCAAGCGAGACAAAGATTATCATATTATCGAACAGCTGTTGCAAAACCGTGCAAAACAGGGTCACGTTTACAACGAACACGGCAAATATAAGCGTTTCGCGAAGCGCACTTGTGTTGACCCCGAGAATAAACACCGAAGCGAACACGAATACTCCTAAATTTATGACCGCGGTAAACTGCGAGGCAAAGGATATAAGCGCCCTGCCCGATACCTTTACTCGCGAATATGTCCCTCTTTTTTGGTCGGCTATAAAATACATCGCCGAGGCAAAACCGCAGATCACGGTCAATATCGAAAGTATGCCCCTTATAGGATACACAAGATAGTTGTTTTCGTTTTCAGCCGTGGCGGAAGTGCCAGCGGGATATGAGAATTCAAAGAGATCCGCCTTGTTTACATAGTCCTCATAATACCTGTAAACAACGTCGTCCGAAAGCTCGCCAAGATCAAAATCGGGATTTTCACGGACGTATTTCAAATAAAACTGACCCGAGGCAAACGGATATATAGCCGCTGTCAACTGCTCAAGCGGCAGTCTGACCTGAAGGTTATTTTCCTTTATATAAACGCCCGCGATGTAGTTTTTTTCGCTCGGGGCTTCTACAAACGCATTTATACGCTCTTCGATGTTTTCCGGCAGCACCCAGACCGCATCCACCTTTTGTTTATCGAGATCGGAAAGCGCCGCGCTTTCATCCTCATATTCGGTATATTTTATAGTCATCGCTTTTTCGGTAAGGCTTGAGACTATCGCCCTGCCCGTTTCAGTGCTATCATTATTAACGATCGCAACGGTTACAAAGCCCGCTTTTTCGCTGGCGGTAATTGCCGAAAACGCCGCTATCAGCACGGGTATAAGGCATATCATAACTATAAAGGTCGCTTTTTTATATAAGCGTTTTGAAAGGCAGTATGACCATTTTAAAAACCGTATCATGACCGTTACGCCTCCTTACCGCAAAGCTTTCGCCTTCTTATAAGCACCGCAAGCGCAAAGAAAACAAAGACGTAAAGCAAAAGCATTAAAAACGAAGGCAGAGTGTTTTCCCCGATTGCCCCGTTTGATAAATACACCCGCGCAACGCCGGTAGGGGTGAATTCCGCTATCCTTTGCAGGGTCTCCGGCAGGGCGTAAGCGGGATATATACATCCCGAAATATAGCAAAGAGCAAAAGTAATAAAAAAGTATCCCGTTACCGCGGATATTATATTATCGCTCAGTTCAAATATAAAAAACGCGAAAACGCAGGCAAGTATCGCCACCGGCAATACCCTTGGCATTACGCCTTTAGGGTCGATACCGGGCGAAAGGTTAAGATCGGGATAAAAACTTAAGGCGAGGAAAGCCGCCGCGGCAAGCGAAAGGAAAACCGAAATATAAGCGCATACAAAAGCCGAAGACTCGGCGAAAACCTGACTTGGCGCGCCCATACCCGAAGAGCGCAGGATCTTTATGAACGCCCTGTCACGTTTTGCAAAAAGGCAGGCAAACGGGATCGCGAAAACAAATATAAAGGTAACGGTAAGACCGAGCGCTATATACTGAACGAAAGAAAGCCCGAAAGGAAATCCCGATATTTCGGTTTTATACATCTTTGAACGGTCAAGTATGAAATCAACGTATTCAACGCTTAAATCGTTCATCTTTTTTTCCGAGATATCCTCATAGCCGTTTTCATAAAGCAGATCGGAAACCGCAAAAACGCCCCTTTGGGATTCCTTTAAATAGGTTGAAATAACCTGCGTGATCTCGTTTTTCATTATTGCCGAAATATCTATATAGCTTTCGGTGGTGCAGTATTTTATCGGCAGAATACGCCCGTATTCTATCGCTCTTGTAAAGCCCTCCGGCACCGAAACGTAGGCGGAGACCTCCCCGTTTCTGAGCTTTTCCGCCGCAATATCATCGTTTTCAAACATTACCATTTCAATAGAAAAGCGCGAATCATCAAGGGTTTGAACGGCGCTGAGCCCCATATTGAAAAAATTGCTGCCGGCTTCGCCCACAACGCCTATTTTAAAACGGCTGGTCTGTTTTTCATCCATAAAGCCCGCAAATTTAGAAAAGACCGCGGAAAAAGCGAGGATAAGAACGACCGATATAAGCGTAACAAGCGGGAGGAGCCTTAAAAGTCTTTTGCACTGCAAATAAAAATACTTCATACGATTCTCCGAAGCAGTTCGCCCTTATCGCCTTGAAATTCCTCGGCGATTCCGTTTTTGATTATATAACAGCGGTCGCAAAGCTCGAGCTCCATTATATCGTGGGTAACGAGTATAATTATGCCGCCCGCCTTTTTGTAGCTGTTAAGGTATTCCTTAATATTCTGCTTACACGCGATATCCAGGGCGGACATCGGTTCATCAAGCAGGAATACGGGCGGATGATTTGCCATCGCGCAACCGATCGAAAGCCGCTTTTTCATACCGCCCGAAAGCTTTGAAACGCGGACCTTTAAGAATTCATCTATACCGAGCATTTTAAGGACACCGCTTTTAAGCTCTTCCTTTAACTTATTTTTATCATACCATAAAAACAGATTGTCATAAGCGGTAAGCTCCTCAATAAGCGGGGTGCCCTGCGGAACGTAGCCTACGGCGCGGCTTCTTGCCTGCGGCATTTTAAAAAGATCCTTACCGTCGCACAAAAACTCGCCCTCATCCGCAGTCTGCACTCCGGCGAGGATAGAAAGCAGGGTGGTTTTTCCGCTTCCGTTAAGCCCGAGAACGCCTATGCATTCCCCGCTGTTCGCTTCAAGAAAAGCGCCGGCAAGCACCTGCTTTTTACCGTATTTCTTTTTTATGTTTTTGATCTCAACCAGCATTTCATCACCTAAAAGAGCAGGCACTAATTTTATAAAAATCAGTGCCTGTGGTTTTTAACGTTTTTATACGAAACTAAAAGCTTTAGCTGAAAACGACCGTGGTGTCGGTGTCATAATAGTCGCTGTAATCATAATAATCGTCATCACCGAAGGGGTCGATCTCATCCTCGAAAGGATCAACTCCGCCGTAATAGTCGTAGTAATCGTAATAATCGTATCTTTCGTATTGTTCCTTTAACTCTTCGACCATATTGTTAAGCGCATATTGGATCATATACGCATACGTTGTAGGAATACCGCTCTTTTTGATCCTTGAGATAACCTTGCTGAAATCTATACCTTCGATAAACTCAAGCATATCGTCACGGTCAGCAACGTCCAGCGTATTGCCCTCAGGCAACGTTATCTCTTCGCCCTCGCCGAGAGTGGTCTTTGTATATAAGCCTATAAGCTCGCTGCCGCCGCCTAAAAGCTTTATGTTGATATCGCCGCCGTTTTTGCCGTAATCGAACTCTAACTCGATCGCCGGATCAAGCATGGATATGATACTGCCGTTTTCAATATTCTTTAAAAGCGAGGAATCGGGGGTAAAGCGAATAGCGCCTTTAAGTTCGCCTTTCTTGAACGCTTCGGTATCAAAATCAGTGATCTTTACGGTTCCGACCTCGTTGCCGCTTACTTCAAGATCAAAGTTTCCGGTGAACTTGCCTTTATCCTTTTCGCCTTTACCGGAAAGCTTTGCGTTATTGCCGACCTTGACCTCGATGCCGCATTTTTTGCCTTTCTCGACTTTTACGTAACTCAAGAAGATTTCATCGCTGTTACTCATCTTTATTTCGCGACCGACTATTTCGTGAACGTTATTAACGTAATCGGATATGATAAGGGTATCGTTGCTGTTATCTTTATCGTTGTTGATTTGTTCTATCAGCGCATCAATGCCTTTTTTGAATTCCTCGTAAACGTCGTCCGAACCGCTCACGATGCCGAGTTCTGCAAGCGCATCCTTGGCGTTGTTAACGATCTTCTTTATATCCTGATCGTTCTTGGCTTCCTTTAAAACGTCCTTGGCTATCTGCTTCGCGGTCTTTTCGCTTATCTTATATTTAATGACCTTAAGCTTTTGCGAAATGCCTTCTACCGTAACGGTTTTTGAATCGGTGGAAATATCGTCGATATCGTTAAGTGCGATCTCAACGTATTTGGTGGCGAGCTTCTTTAACACGGCGGAATCGGGGATGATCCTGCTGATCGCGCCGGCATATGCGGTTGTGTCAATTGAATAATAGCCGATCTTTGATTTTATCTCGGCAAGATCAACGCTTAAGATATCGCTTGTTATATCGTCAAATTTGATAAGCGCGTTATTAAAGTTTTTATCGCCGTAAAGCGAAGCGCCGAATATATCGCTGTCCCCGATACCCAAAACGGCTTTTATCGCCATAAGGTCGCCGTAGGAATTGATATCGTAGGTCATCTTAAGACCGTTGAGCCAACTGAGATCGATATCGGCGTCAATCTGCTTAAGCAAAATATCAACGCTACTATCTATCTTTACCGTAACTTCGGTCGTTAAACGCTTATTGCCGGTAACATCTTCCGTATAGGAATCAAGACTTTCACCGAAAGTATCGGCATAGTTTTCGATCGCCTTTTTTTCAACGTATTTAAGATAGCTCTTGTTCATACCGAAGGTTCTCAGGAACCAACCGTAAAGGAAGGAATAATTGAATACTATCGCCGCCACCAGAATAAGAGGTATGGCGATAAGCGCTATCTTTTTGATACCGAATTTCTTTTTCTTCTTTTGCGGCACATCGGATATATCCGCAACCGTTATCGGGTTTGTTTCAGGGGCGGGGGCAACTGCCGGATCAACCGCCGGGGCTGCCGCATCAAAAGGAGCGACCGGTTCGCTTGCCGGGACCGCCGTATCGTTCAAAGGCATTTGAGGCTCGCTTACCGGCCCGGCTTCCTGCGCCGGGACTGTTTCGGCTACCGCTTCAGCCGCCTCCGCGATAAATTCCGAAGACCCGCAGGCGGAGCAGAATTTTACCTCTTCTTTTTCAAAACGTTTATTGCATTTTGCGCAGTATTTTGCCATAAAAATACCTCCCGAAAATCCTCTTTTATCTATAAATAAATATTATCACAAACAAACGCCTATGTCAACATTGTGCGGGAACGCTTTTGCCGGTATCACTCGGATATAAAACGGTCATAGTTCAAGGAGCATATAAACGATCTCCTGAAAATCGGAAAGGCGCGAATTGAACCCACGCGGATTTCTGCCGAATTCCTTAAAGCCGAGGCTATTATATAAGCGAATTGCCCGGTCGTTATCCGCCACAACTTCGAGCTCAAGCTGTTTATAACCCGCTTCCTTTGCGCAACTTATGCACGCCTTTGCAAGCGCCCTGCCGATACCGAGCCCCCAGTATTTTTTAAGAACGCTTACGCCGAACTCGGCGCGGTGCTTTACCTTATACTTGCTCCCTACCGCGCCTATACCGGCGGTCCCGACGGTCTCGCCGTCCACTAAAGCGATTATCTCAATCCCGTCAGGGCTTTCGGTCCTTGATTTTAAAAACTCGGCTTCCTGCTCCGGGTCAAAGCTGTTTTCATCCGGATACGAAAGCAAATAGTCGGTTTCGGCGTGCACGAGCTTAAAAACGGTGTAAACCGCCTGCCCGTCCGCCTCGTCGCCGTTTCTCAAAAGCGCTTCTTTGCCGTTTTTAAGTATGATCTTCTGCGAATATTTCATATGTTTTTTCTCCAGACCGGTCAAGTTTTTTACCGATTTACAGTTTATCATAAAATATGCTTAAAATCAATGCTTTACCGGTAATATAAAGCTGACACGAACAAAAATGTTGATACTGTTAAAACTTTATGTTATCATAACGGTATCGGACGGTGATTTTGGTTGAAGAAAGAAATAAGCATTATAATCCCCTGCTACAATACCGAGGAATATATTGCCAAATGCCTTGATTCGGTAACGCGGCAGCTTATCGGTTTTGAATATGAAATAATACTTATAGACGACGCCTCAAAGGATAATACGGTTCGCGTTATAGAGGATTATATAAGCAGTCACGACTGCAACGTAGTTTTACTTAAAAACGAGAAAAACTCCGGCGCGGGCTATAGCCGCAACAAGGCGGTGCGCGCCGCAAAATACGAATATATCTCCTTTATAGATTCCGATGATTATATCTCGGATACCTTTTATGAAAAAATGTTTGCCGCCGCGTGTGAAAACGCCGATATGGTCGCCTGCGATATCGTTTGCGTTGAGGAGAAAACGGGCGATACCGTTCGCTGTGACGCGTTCGGCGGCAAAGCAACGCCCTATGCTCTTATTTCCACCGGGCTCGCCGCCTCGCCCTGCAACAAGCTTATAAAGAAAGAATATCTTTTAAAATACCCCTTTGCCGAAGGGATGATGAACGAGGACGTTCCCGCCATTCTCGCCATAGCCGCCAACTGCGAGCGGGTGGCATACGCCGCGGAAGCTACTTACTATTACATCCAGCGCGAGGGCTCAGTGCAGAATTCCCTTTTATCCGATAAGCGGCTCGATATTATAAAGGCGGTCAGCCTTTTTGAAGAAAGAATAAAGGATAATCCCGAATACGGAAAATACCTCGATATGGTCGTTTTTAACCAGATAATATGCTTTGCCCTTTACGTTCCCGCAAAGGAACGCGGGCTGTTCAGCCACGTGGGATTTTTGCGCAAATTCGGAAAACTATCCGGGAAATACGACCTGCCGCACAACCAAAACTACCTTAAGTTATTATCGGTAAGCCCAAAAAAGCAGAAACTGTTTTTTAAATACTATATCAAATTTTTATGCGGCGGACTGCCGCTTCTTGCAAGCGCGCTCTGCGACGCGGCATACTTTTACAAAAAATATGCCAACAACCGATACGTTATAAAGAAAAATATCGGGCGCGAGGACGTTATAGCCGCCGCAGAGCAAAACTCAAAACTTGATTCGCCGGTCACCGTGACCGCGGCTATACCCAATTACAACTACGCAGATTTTCTTTACGAGCGGCTTTACTCGATACTCTATCAAAACTACAGGATAAACGAGCTTATTATCCTTGACGACTGCTCTACCGATAACAGCCGGGAGCTGATAGACGGCATACTGCCCGAGATTTCAAAATATATAAACGTTAAAAAGATATACAACACCGAAAACAGCGGCTCGCCCTTTAAGCAGTGGAAACGCGCCCTCGAGGCGGCAGGCAGTGATTATATCTGGATAGCCGAGGCGGACGATTACTGCGATAAGCGCCTGCTGGCATCGATAATGGCGCCGGTAGAACGCGACCGCGCTATAGTGATTACCTATGCCGATACCGCCTTTATAAATAAATCGGGCAAGATAATGGTAAAAACCATAAAGCCCGAGATAGATCTTATGAAAACCGGTCACTGGAACAGGGATTTTGTAAACAGCGGCATAGAGGAGATCAAAAACTACGCCTTTTTAAACTGCACTATTGCAAACGTTTCCTCGGCGGTATTTAAAAAGGACGATTACAGCGATATATTCGATGAGCTTATAAACTACCGGCAGGTAGGCGATTATTATTTCTACCTTTCGGTAATGCAAAGGGGCAAGATAGCCTTTAAGAATAAACCGCTAAACTATTACAGGATGCACGGAACAAACGTGACCTCAACGACTAAAAAACAGCTCCACCTTGAAGAATTAAAGCGCGTTCATTCGATACTCCAAAAAAAGTTCGGTTTTAGCGATAAACAAAAGGAAGAACTCGAAAAGCGGTATCAAACGCTTAAGGATTCCTGGAAACTTGAAGAATAGAATACACATTACAAAAAACGCTCACCGGGAAAAACCGGTGAGCGTTTTTTCAGTTTTCATTAAGTCTTTTATACATATCTATTACCGCTTTTCGCAGATTGGCGTTATCGGGGAGATTAAGTTTCGGATCGTGCTCAAGCAGGTTTGCCGCCGCCATTGAGGCGAGCTTCAAAATATCGTTATCGGCGTAAAGATCGGCGATCTTAAGATCGGGCAGGCCGTGTTGCCTCGAGCCCAAAAAATCACCGGGTCCGCGCAGCTTTAAATCAGCCTCAGCTATCTTGAAACCGTCGCTTGTGTTCTTTACTGCCGCCATACGTTCGGCGGTGTTGCCACCCCTGACGTCGGTCATAAATATACAGCTTGATTCGTATTTGCCCCTGCCTATCCTGCCGCGGAGCTGATGAAGCGTTGAAAGCCCGAAGCGCTCTGCGTTCTCTATCAGCATAACGGTGGCGTTAGGAACGTCTATACCCACCTCGATAACGGTGGTGCAAACGAGAAGCTGTATCTCGCCCGCCTTAAAGCTGCGCATTACCGCTTCCTTTTCGGAGGGCTTCATTTTGCCGTGCAAAAGCCCTACGCGATAGTCACGAAACGCGCCGTTTTTTACATCCTCAAAATACTGTTCGGCGCTCTTTATGCCGGCGGTCTGCTCGCTTTCCTCGACCATAGGGCAAACTATATAGCCCTGCCTGCCCCCGTCGATATGTTTCTTTATAAAGCCGTAAGCCCGCTCGCGCAGTTCGCCCGATACAACGTAGCTCGCGGTTTTTGCCCTGCCCTTCGGGTATTCGTCAAGAATACTTATATCAAGGTCGCCGTAGATTATTAGCCCGAGCGTTCTCGGTATAGGCGTTGCCGACATAACGAGGGTATGGGTGTTCTGACCTTTAAGCGCCAGCGCCGCCCGCTGATCCACCCCGAATCGGTGCTGTTCATCGGTTATAACGAGAGCCGCGTTTTTAAACTCAACGTCCGAGGTCAAAAGCGCGTGGGTGCCGACGGCTACCGCCGCCTGCCCGGATAAAAGCTTTTGCTTTGCGGCGGTCTTTTCGCTTTTTTTCATAGAGCCGGTTAGCATTACGCATTCGATACCGCTGCCGGCAAAAAACTCGCTCAAACTCCTAAAATGCTGTTCCGCCAAAATCTCGGTGGGTGCCATTATTACCGACTGCCAGCCGCACCTCGCCATATTATACATAAGCGCGGCGGCGACCAGAGTTTTTCCGCTGCCCACGTCGCCCTCAATAAGGCGGTTCATAACCCTGCCGGAAGCCATATCCCTGAGGCATTCGCGCACCGCTCTTCTTTGCGCCTCGGTAGGTTCGAATTTAAGCGAGGAATAAAACTTTTCGGTATAATCCCGTTTTATTACCGCCTTTGCCGCGACCTTGCGCTTGCCCTTTAAAAGCATTAAGGATACCGACAGAACGAAAAGCTCCTCAAAAACAAAATACCGCTTTGCGCGCTCGAGCGCTTCTCGGCTTTTCGGGAAATGGATATTCTCTATCGCCTCGCGGATATTTGTAAGGTTATTGCCTCTGCGAATACTTTCGGGCAGTATCTCCTCGGTTTCGGTGGATATAAGCGCCGCGCGAACAAGTTTTTCCACCGCGGCGCTCGTCATATTGGCGGTTGCCCTGTATACCGGGATGATCCCCTCGAAATTAGTTTCCCTTATCTGCGGGGAGGACATACTGTAACCGAAACGGTCAAGCTCGATCTTGCCTAAAAACAGATACTCGCGTCCGCCTGCGAGCTTGGCGGCAAGGTATTTGTTATTGAATATAGTTACCCTGCAAAAGGCGGTGCCGTCGTAAATACTGAACTTGAAAACCGTCATATTCTTACGGATATAATGCTCGGTAACTTCGCCCTCTATCTTTGCCTTTATGCAAACGGTTTCACCCAAAGTGCAATTCATGATACCGCTTATTTTGCCGAAATCCTCATAGCCCCTCGGGAAAAAACGCAAAAGGGCACCGACGTTATCGATGCCCATAGCATTAAGATATTCGGCGCGGCGCGCGCCTACGCCCTTTAAATACCTGATATCCGTATAGGTATTCAGCATAACGTTTACCTACTCTACCGAAATAATATAGTAGTATACCGGCTGACCGCCGTTTATAAAGGTTATTTCTACCGAATCGCCGTATTTTTCGTTTAACTGCTGCTCGAATTCCTGTGCGTCGGCATCGGTGATACCCTCGCCGTAAATTACCGTTACAAACTCGCTTGATTTCTTAATCATTTTGCCGGCGAGCTTCATGGCGACCTTATCGACCTCTTCGCCCACGTAGGCGATCTTGCCGCCGGTAAGCGCCATTATTTCGCCCTCTTTTATCTTGTGACCGTCAAAATCCGAATCGCGCGCGGCAAAGGTGACCTGACCGGTGGCGATCTTTTCCGCCGCCTTTTGCATGGCTATGGCGTTTTCATCGTCGCCCGCGTCCTCACTGAACGCCAGCATAGCGGCTATGCCCTGCGGAATGGTCCTTGTATGAAGCACTATTACCTTTCTTGTGCTTATCGGTATCGCCTGCTCCGCCGCCATGATTATATTCTTGTTGTTCGGCAAAACAAACACGGTCTGCGCCGGGCAACCCTCTATCGCGCCTAAAATATCATCGGTGCTCGGGTTCATGGTCTGCCCGCCCGAAACGATATTATCTACGCCGAGATCACTAAAGAGCGCCTTTACGCCTTCGCCTGCGCACACCGAAACAAAGCCGACCGGCTTGGTGATCTCGACCGCCTTTATGGTCTTTTTAAGATCGGCGCTTTTTGCGGGCTTTTTTGACGCCTCTTTCGCATCGTGCTTCGCGCGCTCGTGCTGATCGCGCATATTTTCTATCTTAAGATGAACAAGACTGCCGAAGGTAATGCCGTTTTCTATGGCGTTGCCCGGATGATCGGTATGAACGTGCACCTTGATTATTTCATCATCGTCGACCACAACGACGCAATCGCCTATCGATTCAAGGTATGAGCGAAGCTCCTGCGGCTGTTTTTGGCAATCCTTATCGCGGTTTACTATAAACTCGGTGCAATAGGTAAAGGTGATATCGCCCTCGAACTCGCCCGCGGCGTTGCGGTTTTCATCGGTTTGAGTTTCGGATTCGGTTTCGGACGAGGCGCTCTTTACGATGACCCCGTCTGCAAATACCGAACGCATACCCTCGAGTATGATAACAAAGCCCTTGCCGCCGGCATCCACCACGCCCGCCTTTTTAAGGGTGGGTAAAAGCTCCGGCGTTTCTTCGAGTGCCTCGCGAGCACCGGCAAGCGCCGCGTCAAAAACAGCCATAAAATCGCCGCCTGCGGCGAGCGCCTCTTCCGCCTTTTCGCTTGCGACCCTCGCGACCGTGAGAATGGTGCCCTCGGTGGGCTTCATGACCGCTTTATAGGCGCCCTCAACGCCGGCTTTGAGCGAAGCCGCGAAGTTCTGCGCCGTTATGTATTCATCATCGCCTATCCCCTTTTGGAAACCGCGGAATAAAAGCGAGGTGATAACGCCTGAATTGCCCCGCGCACCGCGAAGCAGTGCCGAAGCGTTGACCTGCGCGACCTTACCGGCGGCAGCGCCCTCAAGCTTTTCAAGCTCGCGCACCGCGTTGCCCATAGTCATAGACATATTCGTTCCCGTATCACCGTCCGGCACAGGGAAAACGTTAAGGTCGTCGACCGCTTTTCTGTTGTTAGAAATATTATTTGCGCCCGATAAAACGGCATCGCGCAAAGTATTACCGTTAAACAAAACACGCACTCCTTTTATCGCTTGAATACTACTCGTTGATACCGTCTATCATGACCGAGACCTTGCCTACGTTTATTCCTGCGATCTCGCCCACGGCATACTTGATCTTTTCGGTAATGCTCTGCGCCATCGCGCTGAGATTCATACCGTATGTCACAACTATATGAAGCTCAACGTCAACGGCATCCGCGTTGCCCGTGACCTTTATGCCGGTATCGTATGCCGGCGTTTTGGAAAAAGCGCCGAGTATCTTTTGCTTTGAGCCGCTCGGCACCATACCCACAACGCCGAAGCAGGAGGTTACCTGATAGCCGATAAGCTTGGATAAAAACTGTTCGGTAATGGTTATCGTTCCCGTTCTTGTCTCATAAGAAATCATAATACTGCCTCCGTTTACTTGAATTTGTAATTTTCAAATGAAAGGTATATATCGCTTAAAGAGGGCTGCGCATCGCTTTCTATCCGCGAGGTATAGAACAGCATGCCCTTGCGGTAACAAACCGGTATCTGCGGCATTTCGGTAAGAAAGGCGCCGGCAAGATCCGAAAGCGAGCACTCGCCGTTTTTATAGGCGGCGATCATACTCTGGCATACCGTTGGCGCGGCGGCACCGGATTCATCCGCACCCGCCTTTACGCCGTAAGCCGCGCTGCCGCCCGGCACAACAAGATTGTAAAGGTCCATATTGGCAAGCACCCTTATCTCGCCGAGATAAAGCTGGAAATTGCCCGACTCGAGCGCCGCAACGTAACCTGCGTAATCGCGCATAATCACCTTTATTTCGATACCCGCCGCGCGGCACTGGTTTGCAATAAGGTTTGCCGCCGCAACGCGGGAAGGATTATCCGAATTTACAAGCAGAGTAAACACCGGATGTTTGCCCGAAGCGTTGGCATAATATCCGTTATCTGATATATTATAACCTATTTTGCCGAGATTCTCAACACTTATTTGCAAATCCGCTACGGTTTTAAGCGATTGCACCGCCGCCGTTTCCTTTATAACGGGGTTAAAAAAGCCGCTTGCGGGGGTGGCGTTATCGTAATAGGCGCTGTGGCAGATCTCCGCCCTGTCGATCGCGGCGGATATCGCGTAACGGATATAGCCGGAGTCCAAAAGACCGTTTGCGGCGTTTATGCCTATATAAACAAAATTGTTGGTGTTAACGTCGGCGCGCCTGCCGCTCATGCGGGCAACGTTCTCAACCGTTTCTCCCGCGTAGTAAACGTCCGCCGCGCCCACCTCAACGTAATGGGAGGCGGATGCTTCATCCGGCACGTCAAGAAGCGATATCTCGGATACCTCGCCGAGCGTGCCGAAATAATCGCCGTTTCGAAGGAGCAGTTTCTTATCCTCTGATAAATAATACCTGCCCGAGCCTATCGGGGGGATCTCGATCCCGTCGGAATCCCGCAGGGTATCGCTGCCCGCTTTCAATATCGGAAAATCGAGCAGATTAAGAAAATACGGGTCTGCCGCGTTAAGGGTAAACGTAACGGTGTTGCCAGCCGCCGCCGCGGAGGTCACCTCATAGAGCGCCGAGCCGTATGCGGCGCTTTTTTTGGCAAGGTTATAGGAATAAACCACGTCGTCCGCCGTGACCGCCGTGTTATCGGTCCAGGATGCCGTTTTCAGGGTGACCGTGCAGGTCTTTCCGCTTAAAACCGCGCTCTGTGCAAGACAGTATACCGGTTCAAAGGAATTATCGTATTTTATGAGGGGGTCGTAAATAAGGCGGGAAAGCTCCTTATTATACTTGGTTTTCGCGGTATAGGGGTTGAAGCTGTCGCCCGAGCAGTAAATAAGACTTATCTTTTCATCCTTGAGCTGAACGCCGCCGGATTCATCGGGTGCCTTGCCGGTTTCGCCGCCGTTGCCCGCGCAGGCAGCGCAGAGCAGCAGCGATACGGCGCAGATAACCGCGCATATCGCCTTTTTCACGGAAAACACCCCCCTGAATTTATTAAAAGATAATACTAAGATCAAAAGCGCATCAGGCGTTCGACCGAAACGGCAAGCCCGGTGGAATCATCGAGCGTGAAGACACATCCGTTTAGCATACACTTGCCCTCTGCCTGCAAAAACTTTTCGCTGCCGCCCGATTTGAGGCGGTTGATTATTATTTCCTTCTTAACGCCGAGCACCGAATCGATAACGCCGGTCATACCGAGATCGGTGATATATCCCGTGCCGCCCTCGAGTATCTGCTCATCGGCGGTCTGAACGTGGGTATGGGTGCCGAATACCGCGCTTACCTTACCGTCAAGGAAAAAGCCCATAGCGCGTTTTTCGCTGGTCGCCTCGGCATGGAAATCAACGAATATGAAGCGGGCGTCCTCCGCTTTTGCCCTTGCCACCAGTTGCTCCGCCGCCGTAAAGGCGTTTTTCGGCTTCTCTCTTTCAAAATATACCTGACCGAGGAGATTTATTACCGCCGCGCGGTATTTGCCGAGATCGCAAAGCACGTATCCGCCGCCGAACTGTGCTTCGGTATTATCCGGGCGCAAAAGGCAGGGATTGCTATCGAGAAGCTCGTATACCTCTTTTCGGCGCAGGGTATGATTGCCGCCGGTTATCACGTCGGCTCCCGCCGAAAAAAGCATAGCGGCGCTATCGGGCGTAATGCCGTTGCCCGCGGCTGAATTTTCACCGTTAACTATTGTAAAATCTATACCGAATTCCCGCTTAATGGCGGGTATCAGGCGGATAGCCGCCTCGCACCCCGCCGGCGCGCATACGTCGCCAACGCATAAAACACGCACTTGTTATCTTACCGCCTTTTAAACTATCTTATACACTAAGATAGCATAACACAAACCGGACTGTTTTTCAACGCCGTTTTTTAAAATCGAAAGTGAGCAAACACGAGAAAAAACGAGAAAAACGGAGCATTCCGGAGTTTGATGACCTCTAAATTAAATTTCTAAAAAAATCTTGTTGACAAGAGTGTTTGCCTGTGTTATTATATTCGGGCACAAGAAAATTTGGAGGTTTTGATTATGTCTACATTTATGGCAAAACCTGCCGAGATCCAGCGCAAATGGTATATCATCGATGCCGCCGGCAAGCCCATGGGCAGAACCGCGGTAAAGGTTGCCGATCTGCTTCGCGGCAAAGGCAAGCCCGAGTTTACCCCGCACGTTGACTGCGGCGATAACGTAGTTGTTATCAACGCTGAAAAGGCAGTTCTTACAGGCAAAAAGCTTGAAAAGAAATTCTATCGCAGGCACACCGGTTATATCGGCGGTCTTAAGGAAGTTAAATATGCTACCCTTATGGCTACCCGCCCCGAGCTCGCATTTGAGCTTGCGGTAAAGGGTATGGTCCCCGATACCACCATAGGCAGAAAGGCGCTTACCCGCCTGCACGTTTACAAGGGTGAAGATTACGCTCAGAAGGCGCAGAAGCCCGAAAAGCTTGAATTTTAAGAAGGGAGACAGCAGTTATGTTTGAAGGTAAGCCTTATTTTTACGGCACAGGCAGAAGAAAAAGCTCTGTCGCCCGCGTCCGCGTTTATCAGGGCAGCGGTAAAGTAACGATAAACGAGAGGGATATAGACGATTATTTCGGTCTTGAGACCTTAAAGCTCATCGTTCGTCAGCCGCTCACCGTTACCGATACCGTTGGTAAGTTTGATATCGTTTGCCGCGTTGCAGGCGGCGGCGTTACCGGTCAGGCGGGCGCTATCCGCCACGGTATAGCCCGCGCGCTTTTGCAGGCGGATGAGCAGTATCGTCCCGCGCTTAAGAAAGCCGGCTTCCTCACACGCGATCCGCGTATGAAGGAAAGGAAGAAATACGGTCTCAAAGGCGCACGCCGCGCTCCGCAGTTCAGCAAGCGTTAATTACGGCATATTTCTAAAAATTTTCCCGAAGCCAAACTGAAGTGAACCCCAAAGTTTAGACAAAATTAAATATTAAATTGCTTGTGAATGAGTTCGGTAGCCAACCGGGCTCATTCCTTTTAGTTTAGTAGAAATTCTTTCGTTGTTGTAATAGTGAATATAATTTTTTAATTCATCAACGAAAGCGTTAACGCTTTCAAATTTTTCACCGTAGAACATTTCAACTTTAAGGCGACCGAAAAAGTTTTCCATGGCACCGTTATCCATA
>JAFZIK010000017.1 GCA_017554405.1 Clostridia bacterium
CGCGTAAAGAACGAGGACGCCTTTACCGCTTCAAAAAATCTTGCAAAACGCGAGGGGATATCGGTCGGCATATCCTCGGGCGCGGCGCTCTTTGCGGCGATAGAGCTGGCAAGCAGAGCGGAAAATGCCGGCAAAACGGTAATAGCCCTTTTGCCAGACAGCGGCGACAGATACTATTCAACACCGCTTTTTACCGAATAAGTTAAAACGGTTTGCACTGTTTAGTGCAAACCGTTTTTTATATTCCGGCAACCGATATTATATAGTTTTTACCGCCTATCTTAAAGTGTTGAGTTTCAATATACCCGGAGAAGTTTAAAGTATCCGCCCGCGATATTCCGGCGAGTCCCTCCCCCGTTGCCTTAACTATGCTTTCCTTTTTAGTCCACATTTCCAAAAACCTTTTTTTTGCCCCGGCGGCTTTAAGATCCACATAATCGCGCTCGTTATCGGTAAAATATCTATTGACTATGCGCCGGACCGAGGCTATGCTTATTTTCCTTGAGGCGCGCTCTATATCGACCCCGATCTTTTTTGAGGAAACGTTAAAGCAGAGCGTATCATCTCTTTTTTCGCCCTGACCGCAAGCGGCTACCGCCACGGCGCCCCCGGTATGGGAATCGGAAAAATCAAAATCCGCTCCCTCGATATATGGCTTGCCGCCTTTAGCGATCTTAATCAAATCGGCGGCGTTTTCAATACCGAAGGTATCGTATAAAAGCTTAAAGAGCAGCTTTTTTGCGTCGTTTGAGAGGGCGGCGTTATCGGTCGCAGAGCTTTCAGAGAATCTCAGATATATCATTTTTACGCCTCCTTTTATATATTTTTCAGGACAATGCTTGACAAATTTCGACAGTTTAATATAATATAATGTATAAAAAAGCAACCAGCATACGCTGATTGCCTGGAGCTGAAGATGGGACTTGAACCCACGACCTGCTGATTACGAATCAGCTGCTCTACCAACTGAGCCACTTCAGCGAACATTGGATATTATAACAACTTTATTATGTTAAGTCAAGTATTTTAGGTGATAATATGAAAGAAGCTTCAAAACCCCTTAACAAAAGAATATCCACATACAGGAAACTTGCCGGTTATACCCAGCAGACCGCGGCGGACGCCCTGGGGATAAAGAAAACCACCTACGCGCGCATGGAACTTCACGGAAACCCGACGCCGGATATGCTGGTTAAGATCGCAAAGCTTTATAACGTTTCGCCCATGCTGTTACTGTTCGGGATTGACAGTAACAGATTCGAAGATTCAAAACCAGACGATCCACCTATGCGGCTTAGCGATAATAATATTAATCTGTTTCGGCCGACCACCGTTACCGAAATAACGCTTACCGTAAACGAAAAGAACTGCATCAAGATATGCCGCAAGCTTTCAAAAGAACAGCGAAGCGAAGTAATGGACTTTATCAATAAGCTTTATAACTCAAACAATAAAAAAGGATGATCCGGAATTTACCGGATCATCTTTTTTTAAAGCGTTATTTTATCTGAAAGGTGGAAGGAATAGATTATTCTTTCCTTTACGGGCATACCGAATATCTTTTCGCAGGCGACCGAATAGATCTTAAGCTGTTCACCGTAGGTTTCTGCCAACTCTTCTAACGCGTTTACCCTATCGGTCTTGAAGTCGACCACCACAACGCCGTCCGGTTCGGTAAAGCAAAGGTCTACCGCGCCCTGAACGATGAATTCTTCGCCTTGCACGTTATCGATACCGTAATACGATACCGGAAGCGACGTTAAAAAGCGCATTTCACGGCGAAGATCGGATGATGCGCACATCCGCGCGAACAGGTCGCTTTGGAAGAAAGCTTTAAGCTTTTCCCTATCGACCGCCGCCGCTTCGTTTTCGGTAAGGCGGTTTTCGTTTACAAGCCGTTTTATCTCGCTTTCGATATCAGGTTTAGCGGAAAAATCGATAAACTGCATTATTTTATGCGTGGCGGTGCCTCTGCCTGCGGCGGAGAGACCGTCTTTTTCCATAAATGCCGGTCGGTCGGTCATAGCGAAACGCTCCGCCTCCGCCTTATTTGCCATTGCCGAAACCGATATTTTGGCTGGAACGTTCATTATCGCGTTATACGGGTATACGTAACCGGCGTTTTTAAGGATCTCCCCCGTTAATTCCGGATCCGGGAGGGGTTCGGGCGCGGCGATTCCTTCTCCCCTTTGAAGCTTTGAAGCATCGATAAACCGGACGTTCATGCGGCTGTCGGTGGCTGAAACCTTAACGCTGCACTCGGCGGCGCTTCTTAGTGCCTCGGCATCCGGGTGCATAAGCGCCGCGGCAAGGATATACTGCGCCGATGATTGCGCCGCCGCTATGAATCCGCCGCCTATCGGGTTTTCGCCGTTATCGGTAGCGGCGGCGGCTTTAAGCAGGGTCGCCTGGGCGTTTTTAAGGCAGCTTATAAGGCAAAGCTTTTCCTGCGCCCTGGTCATAGCAACGTATAAAAGGCGAAGCCGCTCTTCCGCGATCCTCTTTTTACTGCTTGCAACCAGCACCTTATGCCCGTAGTTTTCGTATTCCTCGAAGCTTTCGTGATCGTAATACTTAAAGCCGATACCGTATTCTTCGGAATAGATGCAGGCGCGGCTCGCATCCTTTTTGTTTATATCAACGCCGAGCCCCGCGACTATGCATATCGGGAATTGCAGTCCCTTGGATTTATGGATGCTTATTACTTTAACGCAGTTATCGTCCGCCGATTCAGACGTTTTCGGCGGATCCTCCGTCAGAGCGCTTATATACTGCAAAAAACCGTAAATACCGCCGTTTGAGTTGCCCGAATATTCCGCCGCCTTTTTCATAAGAAGCATAAGATTCTCGGCTCTGGCGTCGCCGCACGGCAAAGAATAGAACACGTTTATCATATCAGTCTTATCAAGCACGTAGGAGACAAGACGGTCGAGAGTCAGCATACAGCTCATCCGGCGCATATCCGAAAGGTCATCCAAAAACGCCTTTACCTTGGGGCTTTTTTCGGCACAGGCGCAAACCGCGGAATAAAGCGGCATACTTCTTTTGCCGGTTCTTATAAGCGCCATTTCTTCAGCCGAGAATCCGTAAAGCGGCGACATAAGCACGTTGAGCAGTTCAAGATCGCTATACGGGTCGCTTATGATTTTAAGAAGCGCAAGGGCTATCACGGTTTCGGTGGCGGTTTTAAAGCTGCTGCTGACGGTGCGCGCCGGTATGCCGCTTGAAACAAGCTGTTCAACAACGGTATCCGCCTTATTTTTGAGCGCGGCAAGCAGAATACAGAAATCGCCGTATTCGGCGTTACGCAACCCGCCGTTTTTATCCTTTAATATCGCGCCCTGCGCCATCGTTTCCTTAATATATTCGGCGATGGCGAGCGATTCGCTTTGAATGGCGCTATCCTCGCTTTGATCGTCCACCTTATCAACAACGAGAAAATCGGTTTCGATTATGCCGTTATCGGGGTATTCCGCGGCAGGGTTGAGCTGCTCTGCGCTATCGTAAACAAGCGGTCCGACTTCCGGTATCATCAGTTTGCGGAAGAAATAATTGACCGTTTCGCAAATGCCTTTTCGGCTACGGTAATTATCCGAGAGCAGTATTTTTCTACCGCCCGCGCCTTCCTTTTCATCCGGGTCATAAAAACCGAATAAGTTTTTCTTGTTGAGAAAAATATCCGGATTTGTGCCGCGGAAGGCATATATGCTCTGCTTAACGTCACCCACAATAAAAAGGTTTTTGCCGCCTCCCGAAAGCAGTTCAAAAAGCATATTCTGCAGGTTGTTTACGTCCTGAAACTCATCCACTAGCACTTGATCGTAACGCGAGGTGAGTTCATCCGCGCGGTCGGTTTTTTGGGCGTTGCCGTTTTCATCAACGAAAGCAAACATACCAAGGGCGATCTGTTCTATTTCGTTAAAGGCGAAAACGTTTTCTTCCTTAAGGCGCTCTGATATTCTTTTATCGAATTCCCTTAAAATGCCGAAAAGCAGTTTTACGGCGGGTGAAAAGCGGGATATTTCCGCTTTTATATCCCAGCTCGGCATTGTGAATATATCCTTTAACGCCCTGATATGGTCTGCTATCTTGGCTTTGATGTTTTTAAAATCATCACTGCTACCGTTCGGCACGCTGCCGGTCTTAGCCGTGCGCGATAACTCAAAGGCGATATCCCAATCGTTTTTAAGGATCTCGCTTTCCACGTATTCTACGATCCTTGAGGTGTTTTCGCAAAAAACGGTCGCCTTATCGTGCTTATCCTCGTAAAGCGCTCTTTCGGTGAGGCAAACGATAAGTCTTTTTGCCGCCGCTATATGCGCAAGCGCGGCCGAAAAAGCAAACCGATACCACGGATGCGCGTTATCAAACGGGATAACGTAAGGTGATTCGAGCGCCTTGTAGTATTCTTCGGAAAAGGGCTCGTTTTTTGATAAAACGTAAATCGCATCCAGAAGCGATACAAGGTTTGTTTCATCCTTACTGCAGTTAACGGTCTGCAAAAGCGCTTTGAGTTCTTCCGTGGGATTTTCAAGATACTCGCCCAAAAGCTCCCTTAAAACCTCCTGCCGCAAAGGCAGCAGCGCCGAATCCTCCGTGACCTTAAAATCCGGCTCGATACCGCAGAGCGCGAAATTATCCCTGACAAGTCTTATGCAAAAGGAATCGATAGTGCAGATATCGGCGGTCTTAATTAAATACCGCTGGCGGCAAAGAAGTTCGTTTTCCGGGTCTTTTTCAAGCTCCTCATAAAGGCGCGCCTCTATACGGGACAGCATTTCCGCCGCCGCCGCGTTTGTAAAGGTGACTATAAGCAGGCGATTGGCTAAAACGGGGTTTTCACGGTTTGTAAGCATTTTGATTACCCGCTCAACCAAAACCGCGGTTTTGCCCGAGCCCGCCGCCGCGGAAACGAGTATACAACCCTTGGCGTCAATGGCATTTTGCTGCGCCGGCGTGGGATCAAACTTCATTCTCGCTCACCTGCTTTCTTATAAGCTCCATTGCTTCGGTCTTGCTTAACTTCTCGAACGCCGGAGGTTTTTCGTTTTCGATCCTGCATATCGCTTTGAAATCGCAATAATCGCAGGCGGTCTTTTTGGATGAGGCTACCGGACGCGCGCCGAATCTGCCGTTCGCGATATCCCGCGCGGTGCGGCTGAGTGTTTGCTCAAGGTATCTGAATATCTCCCTAAAATCCTCGGCGGTGGGCGAATCTTCGTTTATTTTTGATACCTTTTGCCCTATAAACTCACCGCCGCCGCTTTTATCCATGGCGGTTATCAGTTCCTCGGTTTCGGGCATAAAGCCGTTCATGCCGCCCGGCTTTGATTTATGAGAGCCGATAAGCGAGGCGTTTGAATAGAAAATACCGCCCGGCTCGCCGCCTAAACGTTCATCGCGGCAGATAGCATAAAGATATATAAGCATCTGAACGTTCTGCCCCGTAAGTATATCGGATAACTCGAAGGTCAGAGCATTTGATTTATAGTCTATTATCCGAACGTAGCCCTTATACCGGTCAAGGCGGTCTACCTTGCCGGTAAGCTGTGCGGTGACTTCGCCGTCCACCGGGATCGTAAGCGGCGGTATCTCCCCGCCCTTTCCTATATAAAGCTCGCACTTTTCGGGTTTGAAATCGGATTGCGAGAATTCATCTATAAGTCTGGCGCAAAGGAATTTGAGCGTTTCGGTCATATAGCGGACCATAAGCTTTAAATGGGGCGTTTGCGCCTCTTTATAGCCCTTGAATGAATCAAGATACTCGTTTACGAGCCGCTCGGTAAGTTCATCCGATTCTTCTCTTTTTACCTCGCTTATCCTATCCCTTGTTTCCTCTATGAATCTTTGCAGAACGTAATGCAAAAAGGTGCCTGACTGCAAAGGACTGAAGCTTACCTGCTCCGCCTTTTTGACCGAAAGCGCATACTTACAAAAATACCTGAATGCGCATTTGTTATACTCTTCAAGCTTTGAAGCCGAAAGGGCTATGTTTTTGCCTACAAGCCCTATCGCCGTTTCGCGCGGTATATCAAACTGCGGTCTGTTTACACTCTCGCACGCCGATAAGACCTTATCCTTATAATCGGCGTTTTCTGAGAGCGCCGACTTTAAGGTGGCGTGATCGGAACTATCCTTATCGGCGCGGCAGAACCTTGAATAGGCGCAGTCGAGGGTCTCGGGGAGATTTGCAGGCTTCAGCTTATCCGGCTCGTTTAAAACGGTAACGCCGAATTGGCCTACAAGCTTTTTAAGAAAATACGCCGGCTCGCCCGCGCGGGCGTTATAGGAAATAAACACCTTTTTATCGGCGCAGCAAACGCAGTTGTAAACGAGCATATCCTCGTCAACGGCGGAACGCACCGAGCAATCGGATATTTCAATGCCCTTATCTATAAGCTTTCCTATCTCCGAAACCGCGAAAATGCCGCTTGCCTGCGGCGCGCGCGGGAATATGCCCTGATTCGCGCCGAGTATAAAAACATAGGAAGGTCTTGAGGGCTGTATACGCTCCGCCGAGCCGAAGGTCACCTCATCCACCATTTGAGGTATAACGCCCACGCTCTCGCAGCCCACAGAGTTTTTGAATGCCTCCAGAAACTCCGCCGGCGATACGTCGCTTTCAAGGCAGCGGACCAGAGAATCGAGTATTTTCATAACCTTTGAATAGGCGGTAACTATGCTCTCGGATAAAACGGTATCGCTGCTGTTTTTGAATTTTTCCGAAATGCCGATAAAGCTATCCTTTACGCTTTCAAGCAAAGCTACGGTCGCTTTTGCCATATTGCGGGCGCCGCCGCGGAAAGCGGAGGTGAAGTTAAGTATCGGCTCAAGCGCCTTAAGGCGGAGTTGGTTTACCCGCGCGATAGCGGCATTTATTTCTTCTTCGCTTCGCCCGCCGCCGTCGATGCCCGCGGGGTCCATATTCCATTCCTTTTTCCAGGCCTCGCCGTCGATATTCCATATATAAGCATAGTTTTCAAGCTCGCTTATCTCCTCTTGGCTTAGGAAATTCACGCCGCATTTATGAAAACGCAAGAGCTTTTCGGTAGTTATCCTGCCTGAAAGCTCCATAGCCGTAACGGCGGCGGTCACCGGCGGAAATGATTTGAGCGGTTCTCTCTTATCCGAAAAACAGCGAACGCCGTTTTTGGCGAATGCCACCGATAGGACCTGCTCGTAATCCTCGGCGTTGCGGGCTATCACCGTAAAATCATTGTATCTCGCGCCGGTTTGCCGCACTATCCTTCTTATGTTTCTTGCCGCAAACTGCGCCTCATCGTAGACCGTTTCGGCGCGGCAGACGGTTAGTGCCTCGCCCGACTGTTTTTCGGTTTTGCTAAGGCACATATACTCTTCAACGGCGGCGATCCCTTCGGATACGTATTTGCCGCTTTCAAGGATAATATCCTCGCCGTGGCGGACGCCCTGCTTATCTGCGAGCGCCGATATGCGGTTTTTTGCCCTTCTTATGTTGGCAAAAAGCCCAAGCGTTCCCTTTTCGCAGGGGTTTTCGCAAAATGAAACGAAAAGATCGCCAGCGGCGGATAAAATACGGTCGATTATCCTATACTGCTGACCCGTAAAGCCGCCGAAGGAATCGATAAACACCGGTCTGCCCGAGAAATAATCGCAATCGGCGAGGGTGTTATAAAGCCGTGTTAGTCTATCGCACGAATCCGGGAATTTTTCCGCCATAAGGTCGTTATAGGCAGCGTATATAAGGGCGGCGTCAAGCAGTTTTCTTTTTAAAACGCTATCTTCAAAGCTGCCGGCGACCTCGATGATATCCGCGGGAGATACCGCGTTCATAATAAACTCGTTTACGGTGTTCAGCATCATATCGGTAAAACCGGGTGAAAGCGAGTATTTACCGAAATATTTAAGCTCTTTTTTGACCGAACGCATGGCGGTGTTCATAATGATTATCTTATCGGGATCGGATAAAGGTTCGCCCGCGCCGCCGCCCGCGATATTTTCTATTTCATCGCAAAGACGGCTGAAGCTTAAAACCTTTACCTTTTGCGCATCGCACTCGCCCAAAAGCGAAAGTATGCGTTTTTCGCTCTCGAACGAAAACTGCTCTGGTATTATAAGCACGGGGGCTTCCCCGCGCCTGACGCGGTCGGCTATCATCCGGCAGACCTTATAGGACTTGCCGCTTGACGCGCGACCGAGGATAAAAGTAAGCATTATCCCACCTCCAAAGTGCATTATACCGTAATCGGTGTCCCCTTTAAAGGACACAAAAAGGCAGAAGCAAAATGCCTCTGCCGAAAATCATGCTTTCATACGAAGCATTGAACCTGTTTTGATCTCACGCGAAAAGGGTATTTTTACGATCATCATGGGGCTGTTGGCGGATTCTATCGCGTTACCGCCTTTATCGTAGATAACTTCAGCCGCAACAGGAAACGGCTTGCTGCCCGCTTCAAGGCAATCGAGCACCGTTCCGCTTGAAAACTTATTTTTAAGGATCGCCGTAACGCAACCGTTTTCATAACCCGTTACTACCGCCGCAACGTTATAATCCCTTATATATCCGGCGCTTTCGTAGGTCTGCGCGTTTTGGGGCGCGCCGAAATAAAACCCGGTAGAATATGCGCGGTGGCTGATTTTGTTAAGCTCTTCGGTCACCCAATCGGGCAGGCGCCAATCTTCATTTGCGCTTTTAAGACTGTCAAGGGCGCCGCGATAGGCGTTTGCCGTTACCGCAACGTAATAATCCGACTTTGCCCTGCCCTCGATCTTTATACTGCTTATCCCCGCCTGCGCCATTTTATCGAGATAAGGCGCCATACACATATCGTTTGCGTTGAGGATATACGTTCCCTTTTCGGTTTCGGTGATATCGTAATACTGACCGGGGCGCTTTTCCTCCATAAGGGAATAGCTCCACCGGCAGGGCTGCGCGCAATCGCCGCGGTTGGCGTCACGCCCCGTCATATAGCTTGAAAGCAGACATCTTGCCGAAAACGAAACGCACATGGCGCCATGGGCAAACGCCTCGATCTCAAGCTCATCGGGTGTGTTTTCTCTTATATACTTTATTTCCTCAAGCGAAAGCTCGCGCGCTAAAACCACCCTTTTTGCGCCCATTTTATAAAACTCACAGGCGGTGGCGCTGTTTACTATGCCCGATTGCACCGAAACGTGTATCTCGCAGTTCGGCGCATACTGCCGGGCAAGCGCGATAGTGCCGATATCCGAGGCGATAACGGCATCCACACCGGCGCCGTTTAAAAACTCAAGAAACTGCGGCAGGCGCGCCATTTCGCCGTCATGCGGAACGGTGTTGCAGGTAACGTGGACCCGCACACCGCGGCTGTGGGCATATTCCACGCCGGCGGAGATATCATCCTTGCTGAATTTCGCCGCGGCGGTGCGCATACCGAATTCCTCACCCGCTATGTATACAGCGTCCGCGCCGAAATCCACCGCGGTCTTAAGGCGTTCAAGATCGCCCGCGGGGCATAAAAGCTCGGGTATTTTAATCTTCATAAACCCAATTCTTCTCCGCTTTAAGTTTGTTGACCGTTTTCAGCTGTTCGGCGTTGGATCTGTGATAATAAAAATTCATCTTGGCATCGGTGCAGAAATAGGAATAATCAAAATTATCGGTGGGATTAAGCGCCGCGTCCACCGCGCTTTCACCCGGCGAGCAGTAAGGCCCTACCGGCAATCCTATGATTTTATAAGTATTATAGTATTTATCACTGTAATCGCTGAATTCGCCAAACGGATATTTCCTTGTGGGCGAGGAGCCGAGAGATGAGGGGCCCTTGCCGCTTAAACGGTTATGGAATACCGCCGAAACGTTCGCCATTTCGTCCGGCTTGCCGCCCGCTTCAAGTTCTATTACCGAAGCCAGGGTTACGATCTCGTGCAAAGAGTATCCGGATTTTTCTATCTGCTCTTTATACGGAACCGCTATACGCTCGTTAAATTCACCGAGCATTCTATCTACCGCAAGGTGGGCGCATTCCTTTGAATCGTAGTAGTAAAAATTATATGTATCGGGGAAAAGATAACCCTCAAGGCGGTAGTAGACCTTATCCGCCGGGATATCCTTTATAAAATCGTAATCAAACACGCCCTCTTTTACTTCATAAAGGAAATCCTCTTTTGTGCAAACGCCCTTTTCCTCAAGGATCTTGGCTATATCGTCGATCCCCTTGCCCTCGGGTATCGTTACCTTGACCTGCGGAACGGTCTCTATATTGCGCATAAGCTCCTTGGCGATCGCCGAGTAACCCATCTGATCGGTAAATACGTGTTCGCCCGATTTATAATACTTATCGTATCCCTTGTATTTTGAATAGATCCTGAAAAGCAGCGGAAGCTTTATAGTGCCGCTTTTTTGAAGGCTTGCGGCTATCTGCGCGGTCGAGGAGCCGCCGGCTATCGTAACGGTATACTCGCCCGATCTGCCGGGTCCGCCGCCGTAATAATCAAAAGCCGCGTATATAGCGCCTAAAGCCACCGCCAGCACGAGTAGCAGAGAAATCACCAGCACGGTTATGCGAACGCCTTTTTTCTTTTTCCTTTTTTGAGGCTTATTTTCAGCGACCTCTGTTTGTTTCTCTTCGGTGATAAAGTCACCGTATTGCGCATTATTCTCCGGTTGTAAATTTAATTCTTTATTATCCATTTATACCCCTCACTGCCGGTCATAAAGCATACCGGCTTTAAGCTTATCCGCCGTATCATTCCCGTAAAGGGCGGCAAGAAGCAGAAAACCGAACTGAAACGCGGCGCCCGCGCCGCAGGCGGTTATTATATTGCCGTCCTTTACCGCCGGTCCCTCGCAGAGCGCGGCACCCGATAGCGCCTGTTCAAATCCCGGGAAACAGGTTGCTCTTTTGCCTTTTAAAAGTCCTTTTTCGCCGAGAATGGACGGCGCGGCGCATATCGCGCCTATAATAATACCGTTATCAGCGGCAAAATCTATTAAGCTGTTTACGGTATTGCTTTTTTTAAGATTGAGCGTGCCCGGCATACCGCCCGGCAACACTATCGCTTTTATATTATCGGGCGATACCTCTTCTTCGGTAATATCGCAAACGACCGGTATTTTATGCGAACCGCAAACGGTCTTTGAACCGATACCGACCGTTTTGACCTCTACACCGCCGCGGCGTAGGATATCCACCGGCACCAGCGCCTCGGTCTCCTCAAAGCCATCGGCTAAAAAAACGTATACCATACTTTCACCTCAAAATTTCCGCAACAAGAGAGAAAAGCTCATCCGAGATATCCTCCGGTGACCGCGGCTCATTTCCCGCGGCGCAGCAAACGGTTTTATAACCAGAATAGTCCGCAACGAATTTTGCGGCGCTGCGGCAACGGTTTAAGTATTCTATATCCCGTTCGTGGATATCCTTGCCGCCCTCATCGCCGTGATACCTGCCGGATAAAAGCTTTTGCGATACCTCTACCGGCATATCGAGAAATATTACAAGATCGGGCTTCGGTATCCCCACCTTTTCATACTCGATATCGTAAAGCCAGTCAAGGAACGGGCGCCACTCGCTTTCTTTAAGCTTGGACGCCTGATGAATGGCGTTTGAAGTTGTATATCTGCCGGCGATTATCGCCCTGCCCGAATCATAGTCGTTGCCCCATTTGGTTTTAAAGGAGGCATACCTGTCCACACAGTAGAAAAGCGAGGCGGCGTAGGGGTTAACGTCGGACGGTTTATCGCCGAATTTGCCCGAAAGATACATTTTTACAAGGGCGCTCGAATCGCTTTCGTAATCGGGAAAAGATATCGCGGTTATGGGGAATCCGGCTTCCGTAAGGCGGACTTTGAGCATTTCAAGCTGGGTGGATTTCCCGCTTCCGTCAAGCCCCTCAATAACTATAAGCTTACCCATTCTTTTTCAGTTCCTCGTAACGCTTTTTGACCTCGGCTATCCTGCCGCAGGTCATCTTTCCTTCGGGGCAGAATCCCGCAACGCAGGACGGACCCGCCATCCTGAACAGGTTAGGGGCTACCGAACAAACGAGCTTTAACATCTGATCGGCTACCTCGTGTATCTCCCACTGAGCGCGGTTGCAGCAGCGGTGGTGGAAGAAGTTCATAAGCGACCTGGCGTTCATAGTTACCACCATTTTGGTCTCGCAGGCGTTGGGAAGCACGAAGCGCGCATCCTCGATAGCCTTTTTGGAGGCGAGGCGCTCGGCGGTCTTTTCATCCTTGCCCTCTGCCATAAAGGTCTTTTTATGCTTTTCGGTAAGCACCTCGGCTATTTTATCGTATGCATCCTGAGCGGCGCGCATCGATTCGTTATAGATCTTTAATACGTCCTCTTCGGCGGCTACCTCGGGCGGGGTAACGAACTCAAACTCGCCCTCCTTTACGTAGCGCTGGCTCTTTACCGAGAACGAAGCGATACGGTGGCGGGTTATCTGCGCTAAAAGCGAACGGGATACGCCCTCGATACCGAAGGTAAAGGAAGCGTGCTCAATAGGACTTTCGTGGCCAAGCCCCGAGAGCATATTTACAAACGACTCTACCTTTTCATCGGTAAGACCCTCACGCAGGTCTTCTATAGTAGAGGGGCTGTAACAGAGTTTTGCCGCGCAGGCAATAGTCCTTTCAGGGTCCGGTGTATAGGCAAGAAGCGTAACTTTAGCCATAGTTTTTCCTCCAAACATACTTTTTCGTATATCATTATAACAGAAAAGCCGCCCGTTGGCAATTTATTTTATATATAAAATAAACTTTTATCGAAAATTTTACAAAAAAGTCTTTTTTTGGGAGCGAAAGTGTGATACAATAATAAAAAATTTAACCGTTTCGGGGGGCTTTATTATGTCTAACGTTGATTTCAAGCATACGCCTTACGGTGACCTTGCCATCGTAAGCATGAAGGGATGCGATGATATCGCCGCAAAGGTGGATTATTACCTTAAACAGTGGCGCGATATCCCGGAGGATGAGACTTTTATTGTAAAGCCGAACTGTCCGAGGTTCGGCACCGGTGAGGCAAAGGCGGTCCTCAATCACACCGCCCGCGGGCTGGATGCTTTTATAATCTGCGATTGCTTCAATTACAGCGTTACGTATAAGATGTATGGACAAACCGTTCCGATGAGCCCGGACGACCATTTTCAGGACCTTAAGCGCGTTATCGCGGCTTTCGGCGGAAAAGCGAGAAGAATAACGGTAATAATGCCCATGCTTTACGAGGGCAGACAGCACAGAAGAACTTCCCGCGAATCAATGGACTGCGCCATGGCTTTGCAGGAGCTGGTGGCAATGGGTGTTAAAAACATCATAACCTTTGACGCCCACGACCCGCGCGTTAACAACGCTATCCCCCTTGACGGTTTCGATAACGTTCAGGCGGCATATCAGATGATAAAGGCACTATTAAAGGTCGTTCCGGATATGAAGCTTGATAAAGACCATACCATGATAGTTTCCCCCGATGAAGGCGGTATGGGGCGCTGCATCTACTATTCCTCGGTTTTAGGGCTTGAGCTCGGTATGTTCTATAAGCGCAGGAATTATTCCGTTGTTGTAAACGGCAGAAACCCCATTGAAGCCCACGAGTTTTTAGGCAGCGATATTAGAGGCAAGGATCTAATACTTGTTGACGATATGATATCTTCCGGCGATTCAATGCTCGACATAGCCGCCAAGCTCAAGGATATGGGCGCGGGCAGAATATTCATCTTCTCCACCTTCGGGCTTTTTGTTGAAGGCCTCGAAAAATTTGACGACTATTACAAACGCGGCATAATAACCAAGATATTCACCACCAACCTTATCTATCAGACCCCCGAGCTTTTATCGCGCGATTGGTATTGCAGCGTTAATATGGCAAAATACATAGCGCTTTTGGTAGATACGCTCAACAACGATAATTCGATAAGCAAACTGCTTGACCCGGTGGACAGGATCAAGAACGTTGTTGCAAAATACAACGCCGAAAAAGCATAAATAACAAAAACATACCGGCGAAGGATCTTTCCTTCGCCGGTTTTTTAATATATCGGGTTTTTTCGGTAAAAATATCAGCGGTGATAAAATGAACGCACGGACCGATCTTATAAGCGAAGAAAACCTTGCCGGGAACAGTAAGATAAAAACCGAAAAAAGCTGTGCGGAAGGCGTTTACACCGAGATCACGGAAATAAACGATGAGAACGCGGCAAAAGCTTTTAAAAAGCCCTGCGGAAAATACTGCACGATAAGGTTCGACCGGCTTGACACCCTACCCGATACAACGCCTCTTCAAAGCGCCCTTATATCGGCGCTTAAAAAGCTTACGGGCGGCATTGACGATAACGCCCTTATAGTGGGGCTCGGCAACGCCGATATCACGCCCGACGCGTTGGGACCGCTTAGCGCCGGCTCGGTGATCGCAACAAGGCACATCTCACGCGAGCTTAAAAAAACGCTCGGTATTGAGGGGCTTCATAAGGTATCCTGCCTTGTGCCGGGGGTCTTAGGCAAAACCGGGATAGAGGCGGTGGATATCATAAAGGCGGCGGTAGAAAAGATACGTCCGGATATCGTTATCGCCATTGACGCGCTCGCGGCAAGAACGCCCGAAAACCTTTGCCGGACGATCCAGCTTACCGATAGCGGCATAGCACCGGGGTCGGGCGTTAAAAACGAGCGCAGGGCGCTAAACAGAGATAACCTCGGCGTGCCGGTAATAGCGCTCGGCATACCGACCGTTATCGACGCCGAGTGCTTTTTGGCAGGACAAAAGAGCACGGAAAATATGATGGTAACGCCAAAAGAGATAGACCTGCTTATATCGAGATCCGCCGCCGTTATCGCCCGCGCCGTAAATATGTTTTTTCAGCCCTCGCTCGATGAAGCGACCATAGAAAGTCTTTCATAAGAACAATAAAACCTTCATATAATTATTTAGTTATACGGAGGTCTATTATGAATAATACGCCTTATGTTTTAAGAGTGACCGCGGCGTTCTTTGCCGTTATTATCTTTTTTATTTACGGCGTTTTTGCGCTGTTTAACAATAGCGAACCTAAAATGCGAAGCGAGCCGGATTACGTAAATATATTCGGAGGTTTCGAGCTTACCGAAGCAGCGCAAGCATCCGCCTCCGGCTCCGGCGCTGCCGTAACATTGCCTGCCGGAAGCGGCGCTATGCCGACCGGCTCTACAGGCACGGTGCTCGGCAAGATAGTAAAGCGCACGATCCCTTCAAACGGCGGCAATTTAAGCGGCGGCGGCGTTCACATAAGCAACAGCACTGACCTTAACGTTGATATAAACGAATTATTATCTTCAAAACTCGGATTCATTATTGAAAAAGGCGGCTCGCCGCAGGTGCTTATAGTTCACACCCACGCCACCGAGACCTTTTTAAACGAGGACCGCGATTATTACACCTCGGGCGATCGAACGAGGACCACCGATAATTCCTATAACGTAACGGCGCTTGGGGCGATAATTGCCGAAAAGCTCAATAACGCGGGTATAAACACTCTGCACGATAAGACCCAACACGATTATCCCGAATACAACGGAAGCTATTCCCGCGCCGCAAAAACCATAACGGCTCATCTTAAAAAATACCCGAGCATTAAAGTTGTGATAGATATTCACAGAGATTCCGTTCAGACCGATACCACAAAAACTAAACTTGTTGCGGACGTAGGCGGCAAAAATGCGGCGCAGATAATGCTTGTTATGGGCTCGCAGAGCGGAAACGTTAAAAACTTTCCGAACTGGAAGGAAAACCTTAAGCTTGCGTTGCGGCTTCAAAAAAACATCGAGGAAACGTATCCCTCGCTCGCGCGACCGCTTAGTCTTATGTCTCGCAGTTATAACGAGCCGCTTACCACCGGATCGATGCTTATAGAAGTGGGCACCGAAGCAAACTCCTTTGCAGAGGCTGTCTATTCGGCGGAGCTTCTCGCGAACTCGCTTATCAAAACACTTGGAAGTTGATTTTTTTGAAATTAAAGCAAAAGGCATATTATTTTTTTATATCGTTTATAATCACCTCCTGCGTTATTTACGGATGTTTCGGCGTATGCGCCGCTTATGAGAGCATTTCCGCCGTATCCGGCGGGCATAAAAAAGCCGTTGAAATAAAAAAAGACGGGATCCGCATACTTGATTTTGAATTCCGTATAAAACAATAAACGCGCACCGCGGTGCGCGTTTATCTGTTAAGTATGGAGGATACCGTTTTATGCAATCTAACGTAATAAAGCGCGGCAACCCTTGAAACCGCGATATCGTAAAGCACGAACGCGATATTGCCGGTCACCCATACCGCCGCAAGCAAAAGCACGGGCTCAACCGTTATTCCCAAAACGAATATTTCGGTAAGGTAGCAGGCAAGCGCGGCGGCATTGAAAATAAGTAATTTTAAAAACCATTTCAAAAAACCGTTTTTGATCTTTTCAAGCGCCGGCTTTAAAACCGGATAATAACCGAAAAGCGCCAGATAAAGCACCCATGACGATTTATCGGCGATAAAAAACGATAGTATCGCGGAAGCGATATAAGCGGCCAAAGCCGGAAGCGCGCCCGCCTCGGCAAAGGCGACTATCATAAAAAGTCCCGCTATCGCAGGCGCCGCAAATGTGGCGTTCGGTATAAGACTTGCCGCCATAGTGGCGGTCGCCAGCGCCGCAACTATACCGCAGAAAGAAACTTTAACACTGTTTTTCATATCAGCAACAGCTTATAAGGTCGCCGCCCATGCACTCGCAGCAGCAATCGGCGCAGATAAGGCCCTGGCAAACGTCGCAGGGGGTGCATTCGCCGCCACCGCCGTAACTGCCGTAAGGATTGCTGTTTACCCTGCCGGATTGGCGCCTTGCGTGATTTACCGCCGACTGATATTCCGCGTTGCCGGGTTCCATCTGCGAGGCGCGCATAAAGCTTGTAAACGCCTCGTCAAACCAGCCGCGGCGGTATAAAACGGTTCCGTTTAAAAAATACCACTCGGCGTTTCTGCCCGAAGGCGGAACGCCGTCCAGCAGTTCCTGCGCCTGTTCAAGGCGACCGGAGTTTATAAGGCTGCGAACCTCAGGAAAGGATGAAGGGGCGTTCGGATCATAGCTGCCGCCCTTTGAGCCGGAACCGCCGCGGCGGCTGTTCATAATGCTATCGTATGCCTCGTTTATTTCCTTCATTTTATCCGCCGCCAGGTCGGAAAGCGGATTATCCGCATAGTTATCGGGATGATATTTGCGCGCAAGTTCCTTATACGCGCGCTTGATTTCATCATCCGTGGCATTCCGCGAAACACCTAAAACAACGTAGGGATCGTTCATTTATTTAACTCCTTTTTAAATGTATCCTCAAGTCCCGAATATATTATATTTCCGAGTATCGGCTTATGCTTTTTGATATTGAGCAGCTCAAACGCCTTAGCCGCTTCGTTTATAGACGTATAAAGCTGACCGGTTACGTATTCTTTTAAATCGCCCGGGACGTAGTTTAAAACGTTATACGAGGCGTTTTTTTTATCGCGCTCAAAATCGCACGCCGCGTCAAGCAGATATATATAACGCCCCAGGCAGTAACCGAGGCGGTCAAGCGCCCGTTTTTGCCCCTCATCCCCGCTTAAAAGCGAAAGGATATCCGCCATAACGCGCGCCGAAGGTTCTGCCGCTTTATCAACGCTTTGGCAGTTTTCCGCCTCAACGGCGTTTTGGCTTTTTATATATTCAGCCACGGCGGTCTCGATATCAGGGTATGCCGCCGCCGCTTTTTTATGCGCCCGCGAAAAGAGCGGTTTTATTATGAGTGAACCGAGTTTTTTTAAGCCCTTTTCATCCTTAATATCATCGTTTATCTTATAATAAAGCATTATCATCGCCGCCGAAGCCGAAAGGTCGAGCTCGCCGCCGTTCTGTAAATAATTGCATTTTTTGGCGGGGTTAAAGGCGCACCTGCCCGGTTTAAAGACGGTGCAGCTCTCTTTAAGCGACATATGGAGAAGCGCAAGGAAGGTAAAATCGTAACTGAGCGTCAGGCGGGAAAGCAGACCGTAGCTTTTGCCGAGGCGCCGGCAAAGCGAACAGTATATGCCGCGGTATATCTCATAATCCCGCATTTTAAGCTCCGCCTTGTTTGCGCGGATATATCCGAACACGCCGTTCCCCTCCCTTTTAAGTGATTTTAATACATAAGGGCGCAAAAATGGTGAATAATGTGTAAATATTCAGATGGCGGACGTCAGATGTCAGACGTCAGATACAAGGTGCGCCGAAGGCGCGGCATAATAACGCGGCAGGCAAATGCCTGCCGCACGTTGTATCTAACATCTGTTGTCTAACGTCTAAAACGGGACGTCGGCAAGCGCCGTCCCCCTACAGGGTCAATCTGAATTGATATGCCGTAGGGGCGGAATGTTTATTATTTAAGCACCTTTTTAAGGAATTTGCCGGTATATGATCTTTCACACTTTGCTACCTCTTCGGGTGTGCCGGTGCAGACCACCTCGCCGCCCTTGTTGCCGCCCTCGGGTCCTAAGTCTATTATATGGTCGGCTACCTTGATAACGTCAAGATTATGTTCTATCACAAGCACGGTATTACCGTTATCAACGAGCTTTTCCAACACCTCTACAAGGCGGTGAACGTCGGCGGTGTGAAGCCCGGTGGTGGGCTCATCGAGTATATAAATGGTCTTGCCGGTGGATTTTTTGGAAAGCTCGGTAGCAAGCTTTACGCGCTGTGCCTCGCCGCCCGAAAGGGTGGTGGCGGGTTGACCTATCTTTATATATCCGAGCCCCACTTCGTAAAGTGTTTTAAGCTTTTTATATATCTTCGGGTGACTCTCGAAGAAATACATACCTTCCTCGACCGTCATTTCAAGAACGTCGTAGATATTTTTACCTTTATACTGGACCGAAAGCGTTTCGCGGTTATAGCGGGTGCCTTCGCACACCTCGCAGGGAACGTAGATATCCGGCAGAAAATGCATTTCTATCTTGATAATACCGTCGCCCTGGCAGGCTTCGCACCTGCCGCCCTTAACGTTAAAGGAAAACCTGCCCGCGCCGTAGCCCTTTGCGCGCGCATCGGGGGTGCTTGCAAACAGCTCGCGTATATCGCCGAAAACGCCGGTATAGGTAGCGGGGTTGCTTCGGGGCGTTCTGCCTATCGGCGACTGATCGATATTTATTACCTTATCAAGGTAGTTTTCGCCCTCGATCGAAGAATACTTGCCCGCAATGGTTTTGGCGCGGTTAAGCTTATTGGCAAGCGCTTTATAGATTATATCGTTTACAAGGGACGATTTGCCGCTTCCCGAAACGCCGGTAACGCATATAAATTCGCCGAGCGGAAGTTTAACGTTTATGCCTTTAAGGTTGTTTTCCGCCGCGCCGTTTACGGAAAGATACCTGCCGTTGCCCTTGCGGCGAACGGTTGGCACGGGTATTTTCTTTCTGCCGGTAAGATAATCGGCGGTTACCGAGTTTTTGCAGTTATAAAGCTCCTCGGGCGTGCCGGTAAACACTACCTCGCCGCCGTGTATGCCGGCGCCGGGACCTATATCTACGATATAATCCGCGGTGCGCATGGTATCCTCATCGTGCTCAACGACTATAAGGGTGTTGCCGAGGTCGCGAAGCCCTTTAAGGGTGGATAGCAGGCGCTCGTTATCGCGCTGATGAAGACCTATACTCGGTTCATCAAGGATATAAAGCACGCCGCAAAGCGCCGAGCCGATCTGGGTCGCAAGGCGTATGCGCTGTGCCTCGCCGCCCGAAAGAGTGCCCGCCGAGCGGGAAAGGGACAGATACTCAAGCCCAACGCTGCTTAAAAAGTTAAGCCGGGCGCGAAGCTCCTTTATTATGGGCTTTGCTATCATATCTTCCATTTTTGAGAAAGAAAGGGTATCCAAAAACGCGAGCGCCTCGGTTATGGACATATCCGAAAACTCTTTGATATTTTTATTGCCTACCGTTACGGCGAGATACTCGGGTTTAAGGCGCGCGCCGTGGCAATCCGGGCAATCGCTCTCGGTCATATAACCTTCTATCTCGGAGCGGGAATAATCGCTTTTGGTGCTTTCAAATCGCCTTTGCAGATTATTTACGACCCCCTCAAAAGGCGCGAAATAGGTCCCCTTGCCGAATATAGAGCTGTTTCTGTGAAGCTCGAGCTTTTCTTCACCCGTGCCGTAAAGCACGGCGTTTTTCATCTCCTCGGGCAGGTCCTTCCAGGGGGTGTTTATATCCACGCCGAACTTTTGCGCCACACCCCTGTAATACATTTCGGCGATCGCGCCCGAATCGGGATTGAACCAGGAGTTAACGCCCCAGCCGGACGCTTTTATACAGCCCTCAAGGAGCGATTTTTCCTCATCGTTTATTATAAGCCGCGGGTCTACCCGCATAAACACGCCGATACCCGTGCAGGTTGGACAGGCGCCGAAAGGACTGTTGAAGGAGAACATCGTGGGCGTGAGTTTGGGTATGCTGACACCGTGTTCCTCGCAGGCGTAATTCTGCGAAAACTGCAGTTCTTTACCGCCCGAAACGTCCACCGCAACAAGACCGCCCGAAAGGTTTATTGCGGTTTCGATGCTATCGGCAAGGCGGGAGCGTATTTCGGGCTTGATAACAAGGCGGTCGACCACGACTTCTATCATATGCTTTTTGTTTTTATCGAGTTTTATTTCTTCCGAAAGGTCGTAAATATTACCGTCTATCCTTACACGGACGTATCCCGATTTGCGGGCGTTTTCGATCTCCTTTGAGTGTTCGCCCTTTCTGCCCTTTACGACCGGCGCGAGCACCTGGATTTTGGTGCCGGGTTCCAGCGCCAGAACGGTATCTATTATCCTATCGGTGGTCTGGGCGGATATCTCCCTGCCGCAAACCGGGCAGTGCGGCACGCCCACCCGCGCATATAAAAGGCGCAGGTAATCGTAGATCTCGGTCACGGTGCCAACGGTGGAACGCGGGTTTTTGGAGGTGGTTTTCTGGTCTATCGAGATGGCGGGAGAAAGGCCCTCTATCGTTTCAACGTCCGGCTTTTCCATTTGCCCTAAAAACTGCCGAGCGTAAGAGGAGAGCGATTCAACGTATCTCCTCTGCCCTTCGGCGTATATGGTATCAAAGGCGAGCGAGGACTTACCGCTGCCCGAAAGCCCGGTAAAAACGACCAGCTTATCCCGCGGTATTTCAAGGTCGATATTTTTCAGGTTGTGCTCGTTCGCACCCTTTATGATTATTTTATCCTTAGACATAAAGCTCCCTTTCGTTCTTGGTTGCCGTTTATTCCGGTATTAGTTTTTTAGGATTGTTCTCAATGTATTTGCATATTTCTTCGTAATCGTTCTGATTGCGGATAACATGGTCGTAATATGAGCGTTGAAAAATGGGCTTGCCTATTTCCTTGGTTGTTAATATTTTGATCGAACGCACGATTGATGAAACGTTTTTCGTAGGGGACGATGCCCACATCGTCCCGTTTTCTAAACGAACAATCAAATGAATATGATCGGGCATAATAACATATTTTTCAATTTCTTTTACATTACGAATATATTTTTCTACAACCGCGCCGTATTTTTTCGGGACGATGTGGGCATCGTCCCCTACAATTTCGGATAATATTTTTCTGCGGTCTTTTACGCAGATTGTGATAAAATACGCGCCGTTTTGCGTGTAATCGTAATTATATAACCTGTTTTTCTTTCTAATAGGCAAACTCATTTTGAGCCTCGCAGTTTATTTATGCGGTCGCGGAGATAGGCGGCGTGCTCAAACTCGAGAATTTTTGCCGCCTGGTGCATTTCGTTTGTAAGCCGCTTGATAAGCGCCTGTTTTTCGGCGCGGGAGAGTTTATTATCCGGCTTTTCGTTTTCGACCTTTTGCCCTATTTCTATTATATCCCGCACGTCTTTTATTATGGTTTTGGGCGTTATGCCGTGCGCCTCGTTATATCTTTTTTGAATATCCCGGCGGCGGTTGGTCTCGGATATCGCGTATTCCATAGAGGGCGTGACCGAATCGGCATACATTATTACCTCGCCGTTTGCGTTACGCGCCGCTCTGCCCACCGTCTGTATTAGCGAGGTGGCGCTGCGCAGAAAGCCCTCCTTATCCGCATCAAGGATAGCCACGAGCGATACCTCGGGTATATCGAGCCCCTCGCGCAGGAGGTTTATGCCCACAAGAACGTCAAACTCGCCGAGCCGCAGATCGCGGATTATCTCCATACGCTCTATGGTATCTATATCATAGTGCATATACCGCACTTTTATATCGAGGTTTTCGAGGTATTCGGTAAGGTCCTCCGCCATTTTTTTGGTAAGGGTGGTAACGAGCACGCGCTCGTGCCTTTCGGCGCGTAAGTTTATTTCGGAAACAAGGTCGTCTATCTGCCCTTCGCTCGGCTTTACGGTTATCATCGGATCCAAAAGCCCGGTCGGGCGGATGACCTGCTCTACCACCTGCGCCGCGTGCTCCCTCTCAAAATCTCCGGGGGTGGCGGAAACGAATATCGCCTGATTTATATGGCGGTAAAACTCATTGAAATTAAGCGGGCGGTTATCGTAAGCCGAAGGCAAACGGAAACCGTATTCAATAAGGTTATCCTTCCTGCCCCTATCGCCGCCATACATACCGCGCACCTGCGGAAGCGTTACGTGGGATTCATCCACAAAGAGCAGGAAATCATCGGGGAAATAGTCAAGCAGCGTAAAGGGCGTAGAGCCGGGCGCCCTGCGGGAAAGCACGCGCGAATAGTTTTCAACGCCCTTGCAGGTGCCGATCTCACGGAGCATTTCTATATCGTATTCGGTGCGCTGTTTTATGCGCTGCGCTTCTATCAGCTTGCCGCTATCCGTAAAGGTTTTTACGCGCTCCTCCATTTCAAGGCGGATCTCTTCAAGCGCCTCTTCAAGCTTATCGCGCGGAACTATATAGTGCGAAGCGGGGTATATAGCGGTATGGCTCAAAAACTGCTTTACCTCGCCGGTTACAACGTTTATCTCGCTTATGCGTTCCACCTCATCGCCGAAGAACTCTATCCTTATGGCGTTTTCGTAGGAATACGCCGGGTAGACCTCCACGGTATCGCCGCGCACGCGGAACTTGTTGCGCACAAAGTTTATATCGTTGCGCTCATACTGCAGATCGACTAACTTTCTTATAAGCTCATCCCTGCTTTTTTCCATACCGGTGCGAAGGGATATAACCATATTGCGGTAATCTATCGGGTTGCCGAGGGTGTATATGCAGGAGACCGAGGCGACAATTATAACGTCCCTCCGCTCGGAAAGCGCGCAGGTGGCGCTGTGGCGGAGCTTATCTATCTCATCGTTTATTGCCGAATCCTTTTCTATATAAGTATCGGTGCCGGGGATATACGCCTCGGGCTGATAATAATCATAGTAGGAAACAAAATATTCAACCGCGTTTTCGGGGAAGAACTCGCGGAACTCACTGCAAAGCTGGGCGGCAAGTGTTTTATTATGGGCAAGCACCAGCGTCGGGCGTTGGACCCGCTCGATGATATTAGCCATAGTAAAGGTCTTGCCAGAACCGGTAACGCCTAAAAGCACCTGCTCCCTATCGCCGCGGTTTAACCCCTCAACAAGCTTGTCTATAGCCTCGGGCTGGTCGCCCGTAGGCTTATAGCTTGATACCAATTTGAACCTATCCGTAGACGACCCACCCTTCAAAACAACTTATTAAATATATTTTACCACAAAATATTATTAAAGTAAACAAAAAGGAACAGATATTTCTATCTGCTCCTTTCAGAAAGTTTCAGCCGTTTTTATGATGTTCGTTTTTATCAACATACAGGACCTTATCGGCTCTGCGGAAAACCTCTTTAAATGATTTATCGCTTTCGGGATCAAAGGTGGCGGCGCCTTTTGAAAATGCGATCGGCACCTTGGCGTCTTCAGGCAGAGCGGCGTTTGCGCGCTTTGCTTCTTCATCAAGACGGATGAACGCCTCCTCCATATCCTTTGCCGAAAAGTCTTTTAAAACCGCGATGAATTCATCGCCGCCTATACGGAACACGTTTTCGGCGCCGAAAACGTTTTTGATGCACTTTGCCGTTCCGTTTATAAGGTTATCGCCCATTACGTGACCGTGTTCATCGTTTACTATCTTAAGGTTATCAACGTCGAATACCGCTATAGAAAACTTCTCTTTACCTTCGGGTATGCCTTCGTTTATCCTTTGAACAAGGTCAAGATACGCCGTTTTGTTGCCAACGCCGGTCATACCGTCGGTATACGCTTTGATATGAACAACGTCGATATACTTTTTGAGGGCATCCTTGATTATCGTTACCTCGTCTGCGAGCCGCATTATCCCGCCCTGATCATCCGTAACGCTCTTGGGCAATTCAACCGGCTTATTATCGCTCACCAGGTTCTTGGAGTCCACGTTGATCTCATCAAGAAGCGTATTTATATCATTATAGATCAAATCGGTCTCATTATTGATGATATCAAGCTTATGCTTTAATTTCATTGTTACGAGCATTATCATACTGCCGCCGATTATTAGCGAGATCGCGCTGGCAAACAGTATGTAGACCGTATTCTTGGTAAGCTGCTTTTCATACCATTCGGCATCGAAATCAACGCCTATGATGCCGCCGATCTGACCGTTTGAGGTTTTAACGGGGTAATACGCGGTATAGTATTTTCCCCATTCATCGCTTACGGCAATGCTATCGACCGCTTCGATACCCTTCCCTGCCGAAACGAGCGCTTCGGAATCGACTATTTCCTCACCGAATTCCGCGGGTTTTTCGGTATCGGGATCTGCGATAAATACAAATTTGCCGTTTTCCGCCTGACGGACCACGTATATGAACTTGAAATCAAGGTTTTCGGCAAAAACGCGCAGCTTGCCGAGTATCGCGTTATGCTTTTCGCCGCCTACGTCCTCTTCTTTTAAGGAGGCAAGCTCATCGCCGTCCAGCATAGCGCCGGCGGTTTTGGCAACGCCGAGCATACGCTCGTTAATTACCTGCCTCATGGTGTTTTGAGACTGGATCGCGACGATACCGCCCACAACGATATTAAGAAGAAGTAAAAGCAATGTGATCGCAAGCACCGCACCCGTTGAATAACTGAATTTACTGTTTTTCATCAGATTTCCCCTTTTATATTATGCCGCCGGTAATATCACAGCGATTCAAATATCTTTACACCTTTTTTGTTTATCCATTTATAGAACAAAGCGGCAAAAAGCACCGTTAACGCAAGTATCAATGCCAGGTAGACCCAAACGCCCACACCGCCTAAATATTCGCTCAAATACATATCGAACAGGAAGTAAAGCCCGCCTACGGCTACCGCGTAACCCCAGCCGCCGAAAAGGGCAAGGAAAACGCTCATACTCTGCTTAATGGGCACTATCTCGTTGGTCCATTCGAGGTTTACCTTGATAAGCCCGCAGAAAAGGCAAAAAAGCGCGTGAAGCACAACGTATGCCGCCGTAAGCAGAGCGATAAGCAAGCCTGTCAGCACATCCGGACGAATGACCGCTATAACGCACCCCGCGCAAAACAGAGCGGGTATCGCGTTAATGTATATCTGCAGAAGATATTTTGCCCTTAAAACGATCTTTGTATCGACCGGCAGCGAGCGCACCTGCCAAAGTGCTTTGCCTTCAAGCGATACGGAGGGCGCCGCGATATCGTTTGTTGATATCATAAGGAACATCGCGGCTACCGCGATGACCGCGATATAATCCTTAACGGCGAGATCGCCTAACCGCATATCCGAAAGCCCGCTCAGATCTCCGGCCTTTATCAGCATTAATACCGCCGCCGCTATCATAAACAGAACGCCCATACCGCAGTTGAGCATATAGTTCGGACTGCTTGTAAATCTTTTCGCCTCTTTTAAAAGAATAGCGCCGGCAACAGAATGGACCTTTTGCTCTTTTTGCTTATACTTTACGCGCGCCGTTACGTTTGCGGAGGTGGCGATTTTTATAAAACTGCGGGATATAATATAAACCGTTATAAACAGCGCCGCGATAACGACAGCGAAGCAAACGGCAAGCGGCAATACTCCTCCGTCCGCCGCGGAACCGATATAATAAACCGGGTATGCGCTTCCCTTTACCTTTTCACTGTAGAATATGACATTCTCTATGAGATCGGAGAAAAAAGCTCCTGCATTATAACATAAATAGTAATAAAGTGCAATAAAAGCTATCGCTATAGCCACTACGATATAACTCTTATTTTTAAGCTTAACGCTTATCCTTGCAACAATATAGCCGAACACACAGGAAAGCACCAGAACGATCAATGATAAAAGGAATAAAAACAAAACCGCCGCGCATATCTCCCACGCGCTGTAGCCTACAAATATAAACTTTATTACGAACGCAGGTATCATCGGCACCGATGAAAATATAAATCCGATAAAGTAGACGCCTAAAAGGCGGGAGGTAAGTATACTGCTCACCGGAACGGGCATTGAAAGCAGGATATCGTTATCCTTTGCAAGATAAAGCCCCGAGTAGGTCGAAAAAACCGAACCGAATATACCGAGCAGGACCGATAAAAGCGCGAATATCGCGTAATAAAGCCAACCGAATCCGACCTGGGCGATCGGATACAGCCCGTAAGAGTATATGCCGAACGTGCCGCCCATAAACACGATCATCAGCGCGGCGAAAATCAAAAACCACAGAATTGTTGACAGCCTTGAACGGGCTTTGTTCTTCTTGGTATCAACAAAGAACTTCCGGAATATTTCGGTAAGCTGCTTTTTGAGAAGGATCCTTATCATTTTTCCGCCTCCAGATCAAGGAATACGGTTTCAAGGCTGCTGTCACCCTTTACCTCCTCCATGGTGCCGGATTTTATAAGCCTGCCGTTTTTGATTATGGCGACCTTATCGCAGAGCTTTTCCGCCACCTCTAAAACGTGGGTGGAGAAGAATATCGAACCGCCGGCGGCGCAGACCTCGTGCATCATCTCCTTAAGAAGATGCGAAGCCTTGGGGTCAAGCCCCACGAACGGCTCATCCATAATGATAAGGCGGGGCGAATGTATCCACGCGCCTATAAGCGCGAGCTTCTGCTTCATACCGTGAGAATAGGAGGATATCGGTTGACCGAGATCGTTCGTAAGCTCAAAAATACCGGCGTATTTTTTGATGCGTTCTTTTCTTTCGGCGGCGCCAACGCCGAATATATCGGCGATGAAATTAAGATATTTCACGCCCGACATATAATCATACATATCGGGATTATCGGGTATATAGGCGATCTGCCGCTTAAAGGCGATCGGATCCTTTAAAAGGGATATCCCGTCAAAAGATATTTCGCCCGAATCAAAGTTCTGTATTCCGCAAACCGATTTAAGGGTAGTTGTTTTACCTGCGCCGTTATGGCCTATAAAACCGTATATCTCACCCGGATTTATGGTAAGGGAAAGGTCGTCGACCGCCTTGACTGTATCAAAGGTTTTTGTTAAATGTTCGATCTTAAGCATTTTTATACCTCGTCAATAAAAAATTTTTTATACCAGATAAGGAAAGAGAATATAACGTAGATCTTTTTACCGTTTTTTGCGGCGCCGCTGTGGTGATCGTCAAGCATACGGTTTATCTTTACCGTATCAAAGAACTCAGCCGCATAATCGCTTGTAAAGGTCTCTTTTACCTCTTTATAATACTTATCCTCTTTTATCCAGTTGCCGAAAGGCACCGGGAAACCGAGCTTGCGGCGCTTAGCCCACTCCTCGGGTATGCATTTTTCGGCGACCCGCCTGAAAATATACTTGGTCTGATTATCGCAAACAAGATATTTGCTCGGTATTTTTCTTGCAAGCGAGAATACCTCTTTATCAAGGAAAGGCACCCGCAGTTCAACGCTGTTTGCCATAGACATCTTATCGGCTTTAAGCAGGATATCGTGCGGCAGCCAGAAGTTGAGATCGATATACATTTTGCGAAGCACGTCGTCCTTGCCCTTTACCTCGTTATAATAAGGCGTGCAAAGGTCGAACGGGCTTTTATCGCTCTTATATCCATGCTTCAGTATACCGTTTACCTCATCCGGCAAAAACATCTCGGTCTTATTATAGTAACGGCGGGATAACTCCTTGCCGTATTTTTCAATAAAATGCTTGCCCTTAAAGTAAGGAAGCGGGCGACAAACGGCGGCAAGCCCCTTACGCAAAAAGAGCGGTATTTTAAGATAACGCTTTGCCGCGCCCTGAACGTTATATTCGTTATATCCGCCGAACATTTCATCGGCGCCCTCGCCCGAGAGCACCACCTTAACCTTGGTTCGCGCCAGCCGGCTTAAAAAGTAAAGCGGAACGGCGCTCACGTTGGCGCTCGGCTCATCAAGGTGATACTGAACGGTAGGCAGTATATCGAAAAATTCATCGCCCGAAATGGTCTTTGAAAAATGCTCAACGCCGAAATGATCGGAGAGTCCCTTGGCGTATTCTATTTCGCTGAAGCCCTTGCCCTCAAAGCCGACCGTAAAGGTTTTATTCGGTTTGGCGACCGATACCACGTAAGATGAATCAACGCCGCCCGAAAGGTAGGAGCCGACCTCAACGTCGCTTATTTTATGGTATTCCACCGATGATTCAAGTGTTTCCTTTACAAGCTTTTCATAGTATTCGTAACTGTTTTCCTGCTTATCATAGGTAAGCTTGCTATACTGTTCTACGGTAAGCTCGCCGTTTTTATAAACGAGAAAATGCCCCGGCATAAGCTTTTTTGTGTTCTCGAAAAAGGTTTTCTCCATATGATTCGTGCCGTAACACAAATACATTTTAAGGACCTCGCGGTCAAGCGCCTTTTTAAAACCGGGGTGGCTTAAAAAGCTCTTAATCTCACTGCCCGCCATGAAGGTAGCGCCGTCGTTATAATAATAAAACGGCTTTATACCGAAAAAGTCGCGGGCGCCGATAAGCTCACCCTTATTTATATCGTAAATGAGTATCGCAAACATACCGCGCAGGCGGTTGAAAACGTCCGTGCCGTATTGCTCATAGCCGTGAACTATTACCTCGGTATCGCTGTTGGTGGCAAAAATATGCCCCTCGGCTTTAAGCTCCTCGCGAAGCTCCATAAAGTTATATATCTCGCCGTTGAACATTACCACAACGCTTTTATCCTCGTTGTAAAGAGGTTGATCACCGCCCTTGAGGTCGATTATCGAAAGCCGGCGAAAGCCCATGGCAACGCGGTCGTCGGTATAATAACCCTCGCTGTCGGGCCCGCGGTGGACTATCCTGTCCGCCATGCCTTTTATGATTCTTTTCTTCTCTTGTTCCGCAAGTTTATCGGCAAAGCCGCAAAATCCGCACATACAGTATCAGTCCCAGTTCCAAATGAAATTTTTATACGCTTTTTTATAATTAAGACCTATTTTGAAAAGCAGGAGCTTTCGCATAATGCCGTTATCCTTTTTGTAGCGGAGCGGCTCTACACGGTGCCGCCAGATCGAGAGCGCCTTCTTCTTAAACTCTTCGTTTACGATATACTTTTTGGCGACCGATCTCGGAACAAAGGTCTCAAGCTGCACCTTATCGACCTTTTTAAACTCCATATCCTCATTCGCTATAAGGTCGCGGTATAAAACCTCTATAAGATTATACCCGCAGGGGGTTATATAATAAGAACATCTGCCCTGCCGCGCGTTTATTTCCATTACCTTATACTTTTCCTCGCGCGCATCGTATTTCATATCGAACTCGGCGAAGCCCTGATAGCCGATGCTCTCCATAAACTCAACTATCTTCTCTATCTGCTCATCCACGCCGCCATATTGGCTGTAGCCGTTTATAAGCACCGCGGCGTTGCCTATCATACGGGGGCTGTGCTCCTGAAGGCCTATCTGGGCAAATGAACAAAGTTTTACCTTTTTATCCTTGCCTACGTAAACAACCGCGTCAAAAAGATGCGAATCGTCGCCCGGTATATACTCCTGGATTATTAGCGTATCGTCATAATCGCTGTTTTTAAAGAAGCCGATTACCTTTTCGAGCTGTTCTTTATCCTTAAGCCTGTATATCTTACGCTTGCCTTTAAAGGTGATATGCTTGAACAAAATAACATTTGCCGGTTTTACTATTATCGGATAGTTAAGGTCATCCGGTATTTCGGTATCGTTTTTGCAATCGAAATAAACCGTTTTCGGCAGATCGAGCACGCTTTCGGCATAGGTTTTATAAAACAGTTCCTTATTTACAAGGGTTCTCTGAAGCTCTACCGAAGGGTAGTTGAAATAAAATTTATCTTTAAGTGCGTCCTGATTCTTGGCGATATACTCGCCGTAGGTCTCGTTACTGCTTACGAGCAGTATCTTTTCGCCCTTATTCTTTTCGTAATAACGGTCGAGCGCCTCTAAAAAGACCTGCTCTTCCCACATATTATCAACGTATTCCCTGTTATGGATCTTTGTGAATCTCGTATACGCGAAGGGCTTTTCGCCGGTGGTGTTGAGCGCCAGCATATCCGCCTTACGCCCCGTAAACTCATGATAACATCTTGCAAGATAATAGGCGTTGATATCGCTGCCTATTATAAGCGCTTTGAAGTTTTCCATATTTATCCCCTGATCTTAATATTTTACCTCGGCGGTCTCGCCGTTTTCCTTATATACGCGCGGCACGCGGTTCGTAACGCTCGTTATAAGCTTATAAACGTTAACGCCCGCCTGCCTGCTTGCCTCGCGGACCGATATATTTTCGCCGAATATCTCGACCTTATCGCCCGGACGGACGCCGGTATCGACCACCGCGGAGGTAACGTCCATATAATTTACCACTATATCCCTGCGCTTGCCGCCTATATAAACGCAGGTTTTACCTATAAGCGAAAAATCCGCAAAGCCGTAAGGCATAACGGCAATATAATTCTTATCCTTGCTGTTAAACATACCGCCGTAGCCAACGCTTTCGCCCGGCTCAACCGTTTTGACCTCGAGCACCTCGGTATAAAAGCTCAAAACGTTTTTAAGCGAAAGCCCGGAAGGGCTTTCGGGCTTTTTGCCCGTAAGCCTATTAAGGAGCCTGCGCTTAAATGAGAGCGCCGGCGGAGTTTTTGCAAAGCCATACATAACTATACCGAGCCGAACGCCGTTTGCAAAATCCGGCTTTTTATGCTGTTCGAGGGTAAGCGACCTGTCTATATGAACTATATCCACTTTTTTGAGGTCTATAAGCGAGGTGCTATCGCAAAACGCGGCAAGCTGCCTTTTATAGCGTTCGCCCGATCCGCTTGAAAGCTGGGTGAATATACCCTCAAAAAAAACGGCATCGTTTGCGTTATCCGCTATATACTTTACGTCTTCCTTATCGGTAAGCCCGAAGCGGTGCATACCGCAATCGACCTTTATATGGAACCTGATTTTTATGCCCGATCCGAGCATTTTATCAAAGTATTCCCGGCTATCTACCGTAACGGTGATACCGTTCTCTGCGGCAACGTCAAGGCCCTCAAAGCAGATAGGCTCCATTACGAGCACGGGTATATCGCGGTAGTATTCACGCACCGCCAGCGCCTCTTCAAGCGAGGAGACCGCCAGATAGTTTATACCCGCCTTTATCATGGCTCCGGCGGCATAAATACCGGCGCCGTATGCATTGGCTTTTACCACGCCGAAATAGTATTTGTAACCGCTGTATTTATCCTTTATTTCGGCGATGTTATACTTAAGCGCGTCAAGGTCCGCTTCAAGATAGGTCTTTCTGAACATGCTCTCCTCCCGGGTCGGTATAATACTTCAATTTACAATTATAATATTTATTACGCTATTTGTCAATAGACCACAATATAATGTGTTTTTTTATATTTTTCTCTTTATTTTTTTAACTAAGTATGTTATAATGAGTTATATATCTGCAACAGGGTGAAAACAATGCTCGAAAACAGCGAAAAACAATGCAATATAATATGCGGCAAAAACCCGGTGCTTGAGGCGTTGCGCTCAGGTCGCGAGGTCGACCGCCTGCTTATTGCCCACGGCGCGGATAGCGGCACCGCAAGAGAAATAATCGCGAAATGCTCAAAAAAAGGCATCCTGATAAAAGAGGTAAGCCCGCAAAAACTTGATTACTACTGCGGCGGTGCTAATCACCAGGGCGTTGCGCTGACGTTTGCAAGCCACGAATACTGCTCGGTAGACGATATACTTGCCGCCGCAAGTGCAAAGGGCGAAGACCCGTTTATTATTATTTGCGATGAAATAGAGGATCCGCACAATCTCGGCGCAATCATACGCACCGCCGAAGTTTGCGGAGTTCACGGAATAATTATTCCGAAGCGGCGCTCGGCTTCGCTTAACGCCACCGTTTCCAAAACGAGCGCAGGCGCCCTTGAATATATGCCGGTGGCGCGCGTTACGAATATCGCCGCCGCGATCGACGATCTCAAGCAAAAGAACGTTTGGGTGTTCGGCGCGGATATGGAGGGCGAGGATTACGGTCTTACCGATTACCGCCTGCCCTGCGCGATAGTGATCGGCAACGAGGGCAGGGGCATAGGTCCTCTGGTCGCAAGAAAGTGCGATAAAATCATCAGCCTTCCGATGCGCGGCAAAATCAACTCGCTTAACGCCTCGGTCGCCGCGGGCGTGCTGATGTATAAGGTAATGGAATGCAGAAATAAGTAAACTTTCGGGGTATGGATTATGGCAAAGAATAAAAAGGACAATATTATAATCGATTTTGAGAACCGCGACGCGGATATCGGCGAGGATCTCCTTGCCGAAAAGAACCGGAATATACTTTCTGCTTTCGGTAACAACGCGCCGTCCGGGGTTTCTTCAATAAATACAAACGCAAACGCGGCGGGAGCGCCGCGCGTTTCTCCGCTTGAGGCGCTGAAAGCGCGTATGAAAACGGCAAACGCTTCCGGAAGCACTACCGAAGCCGCACCGGTAAAAGCACCAAAGGCAGAGGAAAAGCCGCAGGCAGCGGTCGCTTTGGAAGAAAAAAGCGAGCCGGTATCAAAACCGCCCGTTTCGGAAAACGCGCCCGACCAAAGCAGATTCGAGAAGATACTCACGCCCGCCGCAAATAAGGAAGAGGACTCTTCTGACAAGGGCCCCTCGCTCCTTGAAAAGCTAAAGCGGTATACGATAGATGAATCGGGCAAAAACGTTTCGGAAAACGAAATACCCCTTTACAAGCTTGAAAGCGTTGCCGAAATAATCAAGAACGACAGCAACAAGATAATAAACAAATTATCCGAAAAGTATAATGTTACGGTCGATACGCTCGGCAAAAAGACCAGCATCGATTATATCCTCGATGGATTTGAAGATACAAAGGAGCCCGAAAAGCCGGAAGCTAAACCCGCCGCGGAAGAAAAAACTTCGGAAAAAATACCCACGCCCGAGTTCAAAAAGCTTACCTCGGAATCAAAGCAGAGATTTGAAAAGAATATTTTTGATGAACTTTTCCCCGAAAACGGTGAGAAAAAAGCCCCCACCGCAGAAGAAACGAAAAACTCCGTTCCGGATATATCGGATATAGATAATCCCGCTCAGAAGGACGGGGCGAAAGCCGATGCGCCTGCCGAAAACAACACTACCGTTCGCTTTACCCCGATAATCGATAAGACCGGAAACACCGGACGCATCAATATCAGCAGCACCACCAAGCTTATAGACATAAAGCAGGAACTTACAAGCACAAGCGAGAGCGACCGGAAGGATTCCGAAACGCCGTTTGAAATGAGCGATTTTGATCTTTTCGCTCAAAAGGACGAGATAACCGATCCCGCCGTGGCTAAAGCCACCTTGCGCAAGCTTGCATACAAAAAAAGGCGCAACTTTGTCACCACGGTTTTATGCGGATTATGCGTATTCGTTCTGCTGTTGTTCCTTATCCCGTTTTTATCGGACAAAATCATCAGCTCACCCGGACCCACAATGGCGTTTTGCGGCGTGCTGTTCCTTATAACCGTTCTGGCAAACGCCGATATGTTCGCCGATCTTTACAATCTGTTTAAAGGCAAGGCGAGCCACGACTGCCTGGTTTCGCTCTGCGCGATCCTCGGTATACCGTTTTGCGCGCTTTCGGCAATAGGCGGCAAGAACTCATATTATCATATTCTTCTGGCTTCGCTTATTATGTTTACAAGAGCGTTTGTAAATCTGCTTCAAACCTCCACCACACTTTCGAATCTGCGGCAGATATCCGGCAACCGCACCAAAAACGCAGTGGCATTCATAAAGGATAACGCAACGGCGCGCGCAATGGCAAAGGACGCAATAGAAAGCGACGTTCTTATAGCCGCGCCGCGCAAGACCGAGTTTATTTCCGATTTTATGAAATATTCCTTCTTCAAAAAGAAGTTTTCCGGCAGGATGCCGATAGTATTCACCGTAACGGCGGTCCTTGCGGCGCTCGGCTCGCTCGTATCGTTTTTATTCTACAAAAACGTTTTTGATGCGCTTACAGCCGCCGCCGTGACCTCTATGGTGGCGGCGATGCCCGCGATCTGCTTTATCGACGTTTTGCCGCTCTACTGCGCCGCAAAGAATCTTAACAAAAAGGGCGCTATGCTTGCCGGCACCTTCGGGGCGGACAGTATCGAGCTTGCCAACGCCGCGGTGGTCAAAACATCGGATATATTCCCCTCGGGCAGTATCACCCTGAGGAATTTGAAGGTCCTTTCGGAAAACGATATAGACCGCACCATAGTAAACGCGGCGGCGCTCACCGACGAGGCGGGAAGCCCGCTTGCACCGCTCTTTAACCAGATAGCCGGCACCAACGCCTCGTATAAAAAGCCCGATTCGGATACAATAAAATATGAAGAAAAGCTCGGCATATCGGGCTGGGTGGATAACAAGCTTCTGTTTATCGGCAACCGCACTCTTATGCAGGCGCACGGGATCGAGGTGCCCGATATCGAGGTGGACCATAAGATACTCAGAAGCGGCTGTTTCCCCGTTTACGTTGCAACCGGCGGCGTTGCCTGCGCGCTTCTTGTTATAGAATACCACGCAAGGCCCGATATCCGGAAGGTGCTTTCAAAAATATCAAAGCTCGGCATAACGCTGCTTGTTGATAACTGCGATCAGAACGTAAGCGAAAAGATGATCTGCGATTATTTCGGACTTTATGAAGATTCGGTAAAGGTCATGACCAACGTTGGCGTTCATATGTATAAGAACGCGGCGAGCGATATATCGGTTATATCCGCGCCCGCAAGCTTTAAGGGCAGCCGGTTATCCCTGCTTCGCATAATGCTCTGCGCCTCAAACATCAGGATATCGAATATGATACTTTCGGTGCTTTACGTTTTATCCGCGGTATTCGGCGTATGGTTCTTTATAACCGGTTCCTTCGCAAGCGCCGGCGGATTGCTCTCGGGCGGAGCTATACTCGTGTTTGAACTTCTGGCAACAATTATTACGCTTATTGCGTTCTCTGTAAAAAAACCGTAAAAAGAGGTCTCTGAAATGGCAGAAAAAAAGAAATTTTACATTACAACGGCTATCGCCTACACTTCAAGAAAACCGCATATCGGAAACGCCTATGACGTTGTGCTTGCCGATATGATAGCCCGCTATAAAAGACAGCAGGGCTACGACGTTTTCTTTATGACCGGTTCGGACGAGCACGGTCAGAAGATCGAGGAATATGCCCGTAACGCGGGAATATCGCCCAAAGAATACGTTGATAAGGTATCGGATGAGATCAAAGCGGTATGGAACAGCCTTAACACATCCTACGATAAATTCATAAGAACGACCGACGCCGACCACGAAGCCGCGGTTCAGCATATTTTTAAAAAGCTATACGATCAGGGCGATATCTATAAGGGCTCTTACGAAGGTAAATACTGCGTTCCCTGCGAATCCTTCTTCACCGCCTCACAGCTCGTGGACGGAAAATGCCCCGATTGCGGCAGAGAGGTGATAGACGCTAAGGAGGAAGCCTATTTCCTGCGCCTTTCAAAGTATCAGGACGCCCTCGTGAAGTATTACGAGGAAAACCCCGATTTTATCGAACCGCAGTCCCGCAAGAACGAAATGATAAACAACTTTATAAAGCCCGGACTTGCCGATCTTTGCGTATCCCGTTCGAGCTTTAAATGGGGTATCCCCGTAACCTTTGACGAGGGTCACGTTATCTACGTTTGGATAGACGCCCTTTCGAACTATATCACCGGCATAGGTTACGATACCGACGGCAAAGCGAGCGAAAAATACAAAAAATACTGGCCTGCCGATCTGCACGTTATAGGAAAGGATATTGTCCGTTTCCATACGATCTACTGGCCTATTATCCTTATGGCGCTCGGCGAGCCGCTGCCAAAAAAGGTGCTCGGTCACCCGTGGGTGCTTGTAGGCGAAGATAAGATGTCCAAATCAAAGGGCAACGTTATATACGCCGACGAACTCGCCGAAATGTTCGGATCCGACGCGGTAAGATATTATCTTTTAAGCGAAATACCCTTTACGCAGGACGGGACGATAACATACGAATCGTTTATAAACAAATATAATACCGACCTTGCAAACACGCTCGGCAATCTTGTAAGCCGCAGTATCGCCATGACGCAAAAATACTTCGGCGGCAGTTTAGACGGTAAAGGCGCCGCGGACGGTATCGACGGCGAGCTTATATCCGCCGCGGCGGAAGCCGCCAAAAACTATACCGCGGCGATGGATACCTACCATAACGCCGACGCGGTGAGCTTTGCTATGGCGCTTGCAAAACGCGCAAACAAGTATATCGACGAGACTGCTCCGTGGATCCTTGCAAAGGATGAAGGCAACCGCGAGCGCCTTAAAGCGGTGCTATATAACCTGCTTGAATCTATAAGGATAATAGGAGTTCTGCTAAGCCCGATAACGCCGGAGTTTTCCGGAAAAATCGCGCAACTGCTCGGCACCGATGAAAGATCGACCGTCTTCGGCGCGGTAAACGCTTACAGGGTTGGCGAAGCGACCCCGCTTTTCGCGCGCATCGACGCCGAAAAGGCGCTTGCCGAAATAGCCGAAAAGCAGAAGAAAGCCGAAAAGCCCGAAAACACCGTTACCTTTGAGCAGATAACGATAGATGATTTTGCGCGCGTTGAACTTCGCGCGGCAAAGGTAATCGCCTGCGAGCCGATACCGAAAGCCAAAAAACTGCTGAAGCTTACCCTTGACGACGGAAGCGGTGCTCCGCGCACGGTGGCTTCGGGCATAGCGCAGTTCTATTCTCCCGAAGACCTCATAGGCAAAACGGTCGTTGTTGTGGCAAACCTCAAACCCGCGGTGCTTTGCGGCGTAGAGTCTAACGGTATGATACTTGCCGCCGACAGTGGCGACGAGATCAAGGTGGTATTCTTAGACGGCGTAAAACCCGGCAGCAAAATCAGATGAGTTATCCCGAATACTTAAAGCTCGGTGAAAACTTGATATTCGATACCCACGCGCATTATGACGACAGCCGTTTTGACGGCTTCAGGGATGAATTGCTTTCTGAGCTTCACCGCTATGGCGTAAAGAATATCATCACCTGCGGCGTTGACGGCGATTCTTCGCGCGCCGCGCTCGCTCTTGCCGAAAAATATGCCTTTATGTTTGCGGCGGTCGGTATCCACCCCGAAAATCTCGAAAGAAATACTCCGCTTGATGATATCCGCTGCCTTTCGGCGCATAAAAAGTGCGTTGCCATAGGCGAAATAGGTCTTGATTACTATTACACTTCGGATAACAAAGAGGAACAGCTTAAGGTTTTTGAAGAACAGGTGATCCTGGCAAACGAGCTTTCCCTGCCGGTCATCGTGCACGACCGCGAGGCGCACGCCGATACCCTTGAGGTTTTAAAGCGGCATAAGCCAAAAGGGGTCTTACACTGCTTTTCGGGCAGTGAGGAAATGGCAAAAGAGATAATCAAACTCGGTATGTATATAGGTGTGGGCGGCTCGGTGACCTTTAAAAACGCCCGCAAGCTTCCCGAAGTCATAACGGCGATACCGAAAGAACGGCTTCTGCTTGAGACCGATTGCCCCTACCTTTGCCCCGAGCCCTACCGCGGAAAGCTTTGCCATTCGGGTTACATTGCGATAACGGCGCAAAAGGTTGCCGAAATACTCGGCTTATCGCGCGATAAGGTTTTACGTATCACAAGCAAAAACGCATCAAATTTATTCTCGGTTTAGAATAATACCCCGCTTTTTACAGATAATACCTGTGAAAGCGGGGTGATTTTTGTGGAAGATAAGAATAAGAAGAACAATTCCTCTAACAAAAAGGATACCAACGATCAGAACAAGGAAACAAACAAAAAATCGGATACCGATTGCGACTGAATCAAAAAAACCGGATGATCACTGCGATCATCCGGTTTCATTATTATTTTTCAAGTCTTTCATCGTAATGCGGGGAACCGATAAGTCCCACCTGATAAAACTCCTCGGGCTCTGAAAGAATGATATGCTCGATATACGCCTCGAACATCTTTGCGGTAAACAGATATCCCGCCGGATTCATATGCCCGTTCAAATAGAATTTCTTTTTGAAATCTCCGTCATATTTAGGCGCGTATTTATTAAGATCGATAACGTGGGTATGACTGTATGCGCCCGCGATTTTGTAAAGCAGTTCGTTATGCCCTTGCTTTTTGCTTTCCTCTTCCCTATTCTCTACCGGCATCGTTATAAGGAAGAAATGCGCCTTTGGGCTTATCTTTTTATATCTTTCGATTATGCGCGCATAGTTTCCGGCAAAGTTATCGGCGTTTTTATCCGGCTCGCCGATATGGATATCCTCAAAGGAGCCGAGTATCCCGTCCTGGTCGCTGCCGAAAAGATCGTTAACGCCGAGCGCCATTATGTATGCCTGCGCCGCCTTTTCTTTATCCCAATACCCCATTTCCTCTGCGAAGCTTTCAAGATACCACCTCGCAGTCATACCGCCGCGCGAAAAATTATAGACCTTACTGCCTAAATCCCGCGCCATAAACTGACCCCAGGAATACTCGAACATATCGAGATATAAGCTCTTATCCCCCGGGTTTTTGCCCTTTACTTCAAATTCGCCGCTTGAGAGGCTGTCCCCCACGCAGGCGATGGTGCGGAATATCCCGGCAAGACCTAACATATAAGGTATACGGTCAAGCGGATTTTCGGTAAGAGAAAACAAATCATTCACAAAAATCACCACATTTTATTTCCGTTTTTTGCGATTAAAACCGCAATCACATTATACGCTTACTGCGCCTAAAAGTCAAAACATTTATGAAAAATAAAAAAGCGAGAAAAAACGAGCAAACCAGAGCAAAAAAGAGAAAAAAAGAGTTTTTTAAAAACGGTTCATTTTTCCCGCGGAAAATATCATATTTTTTGCGTTTTTTACTTGACATTTTCGCTGTTTTGCCGTATATTCATACACATCGAATAATGAAAACTTAATATTCGGTATTTATGCATCTGTGTAGAAAGAGCGGCTCGATACTAATGTATGCCGTAATTCCGCTTCGGAATTACGAAAAACCCTTTGTCAGGGCATACAAACCGGCGGCCGCAGGTATCGCGCAGAATAACATTCCGGTATTCCGGATTAGTCTGTCGACACTTGAAGTGTGACAAAGGGGGATGCTTAAATGGCAAAAGATTATATTGTTGAACTCAAGGACGTTAGCGTTTCGTTTGACGGTGAAAAGGTTTTGGACGGCCTTAATCTTCAGATCGAGGATAAGGAGTTTATAACGCTGCTCGGTGCTTCCGGCTGCGGCAAAACCACCACTCTCCGGCTTATTGCCGGATTCCTGGATCCCGACTGCGGCGAGGTGATCTTTGAGGGTAAAAAGTTTAATGGTGTTCCGGCTTATAAGAGGCAGGTAAACACCATTTTTCAGCGTTATGCGCTGTTTGAACACCTTAACGTTTTTGAAAACGTGGCGTTCGGGCTAAGGGTCAAAAAGATGCCCGAGGAAGAGATCAAAAAAACCGTTGCGGAAATGCTTAAGCTTGTAAACCTCGAGGGATTTGACAAGCGCAGGATAGCCACGCTCTCGGGCGGCCAGCAGCAGCGCGTGGCAATAGCCCGCGCCATCGCCAACAAGCCGAAGGTCCTGCTTTTGGATGAGCCGCTCGCCGCGCTCGATCTAAAGCTTCGCAAGGATATGCAAAAGGAGCTTCGCGGCATACAGCGCGCGCTCGGCATAACCTTTATATTCGTTACCCACGATCAGGAGGAAGCGCTCACAATGTCCGACCGGGTGGTCGTTATGGATAAGGGCAAGATCCAGCAGGTGGGCACGCCTAAGGATATTTACAACGAGCCGAAAAACGCATTTGTTGCCGACTTTATCGGCGAATCCAATATTGTTGACGGCATTATGGATGAGGACTACAAGGCGACCTTCTCCGGTCACACATTCGAGTGCCTCGATAAGGGCTTCGATAAGGGCGAGGCGGTAGACGTTGTTGTTCGCCCCGAGGACGTGGATATAGTTTCGCCCGAAAAGGGTATGCTGACCGGGACCGTTACCTCGGTGGCTTTCCTCGGCGTTCACTACGAGATAATCGTTGATATAGGCGGCTTTAAGTGGATGATACAAACCACCGATGAATGCGCAGTTGGCGATAACGTAGGTCTTTTCATCGAGCCGGACGCGATCCATATTATGAAAAAATCCGAATACTCGGGTCTTTACGGCGATTACAGCTCATACAGCGAAGAAATGGATCACCTCTCCGATAACGCGCAGGAGGAGGAATGAGCCGTGAACAAAAAAAGCTTCGGGAGCCGGCTTGTTGCGGCGCCATACCTCGTTTGGGCGGCGATATTCGTTATCGTTCCGCTTGTTATGATGGCGTATTTCGCGTTTACCGATAACAGCGGCGCTTTTACACTTGCGAATATCTCGCAGATAGGCAGATACAGAAAGGCGTTTGCGGTATCTATACTTTACGCAGTTATAGCGACCGCCATAACCCTTGTCATCTCCTACCCCATGGCGTATTTTATGACCAAAATGAAGGTAAGCTCACAGCGGATGATAATGATAATAGTTATGCTCCCGATGTGGATGAACTTTCTTATCCGCACCTATTCGTGGATATCGATACTTGCGAATACCGGTATTATAAACACCACGCTTAAATCGCTCGGTCTTCCCACCCTTCGCCTTATAAATACTCCGGGCGCGGTAATACTCGGTATGGTCTACGATTTTATACCATATATGATACTGCCCATTTACTCGGTAATGACCAAGATAGATAACTCGCTTTTAGAGGCGGCTGAAGATCTCGGCTCAAACGCCTTTTCACGGCTTCGCAGGGTCATCCTTCCCCTTTCGATGCCCGGCGTTATATCAGGGATCACGATGGTGTTCGTGCCGTCTGTCAGCACCTTCTATATCTCTCAAAAGCTCGGCGGCAGTAAAAACTGGCTTATCGGCGACGCGATCGAATACCTCTTCGGCTCGGGCCCCGATTATTACAACGTTGCCTCGGCGCTTTCACTTGTGCTTATGGTTATGATACTTCTCTGCCTTGCCGTTATGAGCAGGTTTTCAAGCGATGAGGAAGGGGGCGTTATCGTATGAAGGTATTTTCAAGGATATACGTTGCGCTTATACTCGCCTTTCTCTATGCGCCCATCGCGGTTATGATAATCTTCTCCTTCAACTCGGGCAACAGCGTTTGGGTGTTTGAAAGCTTTTCGGCGCAATGGTATACCGATATCATTTCAAACACCGCTATGATAGAGGGCCTGAGGCACACGCTTACAGTAGCGATCTTATCAGCCACCATAGCAACGGTGCTCGGCACTGCCGCGGCGGTCGGCATAACAGCGCTGCGCAAAAAGATAACGCGCAGTTTTGCCACCACGGTAACAAACATACCGATGATGAACGCCGATATAGTTACCGGCGTATCGCTTATGCTTTTATTCGTGTTTTTCGGCAGGATATTGGGTCTTTACGAATCGCTCGGATTTATAACCGTTCTTATAGCGCACATCACATTCAACCTGCCATACGTTATACTCTCTGTCATTCCCAAGCTCCGCCAGACCGATAAGAATCTGCACGAGGCGGCGCTTGATCTCGGCTGCACTCCGCTTCAGGCGTTTTTTAAGGTTGTGATACCCTCTATAAAGGTGGGTATTTTTACCGGCTTTATTATGGCGTTTACACTTTCGCTTGACGATTTTGTTATAAGCTATTTCACCTGCGGGCATTATCAGACCCTGCCGGTGGTTATATACAACATGACAAAGAAAACCGTTACACCGGACGTTTACGCCCTTTCGACCATAGTTTTTGCAACTATATTCGTGCTTCTTATCCTTTATAATATGTTGCAGACCAAGAGCGAGCAAAGGAGGAACTCAAATGTTAAAAAAGCTTAACTGTTATCTCCTTTGCACGGCGCTTATATGCGTTTTGTTTTCATCCTGCGGTTATAAGTATATGGATTTTGAAACCGACCGCGAATTCAATAAAGACTTTGCGGGTCACGTGCTTAACGTTTACAACTGGGGCGAATATATTTCCGACGGCTCATACGAAATGATGGACGTTAACCGCGAGTTTGAAAAGCTTACCGGTATCCACGTTAACTACACCACCTTTGAAAGCAACGAGACCATGTATTCCCAGCTTAAAAGCGGCGGCGTTTCGTATGATATAGTTATACCCTCAGATTATATGATAGAGCGTATGATAAACGAGGATATGCTCAGAAAAATTGATACTTCGCGGCTTCAGAACTACCATTATATAATGGATGATTACAAAGAACTTTTCTATGACCCGAACAATGAATACAGCGTGCCCTACTCGGTAGGTATGGTGGGTATCATATATAACTCGGCGTTAATAGAAGAGCCGGAGCATTCATGGCGTGCGCTCTGGGACGAAAAATACCGCGATATGTCGCTTAACTTCAGCAATCCGCGCGATTGCTTTATGACGGCGCAGATGATCTTGGGGCAGGACCTTAACACTACAAACAAATCCGATTGGGATAAGGCGGCGCAGCTTTTAAAGGACGGAAAGAGCGTTTTGCAGGGCTACGTTATGGACGAAATATACGGCAAGCTTGAAACCGGCGAAGCGGCGATAGGTCCCTATTACGCGGGCGATTATTACACTATGCAGGAGATAAACGAGGACCTTGAGTTCTTCTATCCGGAAGAAGGCACAAACATATTTGTTGACGCTGTCTGCATACCTAAAACCGCCAAGAATTACGATGAGGCTCTGCTCTATATAGATTTTCTCCTTGAGCCGGAGGTGGCGCTTGCAAACGCCGAATATATCTGCTATGCCTCGCCCCACAGCGCGGTGGTGGAAAACGAAGATTATGAGTATTTTGAGGATGAGATACTCTATCCCGCGCCGGAGGATTTCGATATCGGCAAAGCTCAATACTATCACGATATCGACCCGGATATAAGAAGATACTATGAAGATCTTTGGATCGACCTGAAACTATATTAAAGAATAAACAGAAAACGGGCTGCCTTACGAAAAGTAAGACAGCCCGGATTTTTTTGTTTAACAGAAGCTTGCGTTTTTAAGCTGGCAGAAGGTGTATCCGTTTTCAAGGTAGGTTTCAAACTCGCCTATCACGGTGAACTCCTCCCCCACCTTAGGATACTGATCGGGGTATTTGAGCGGATCCTTCAATATAAACTCAACGTAGGCGGTGCAACAGGCGGTCGCGTCACCTAAATTGCAGGAATAATAATTCCTGCCGTTATCGGTTATCACCTTGAAGGTGCCGCGGACCTTTATTATTTTACCCATATAATTTCCCGGATTGTTCCAAAAATCTATGACCTGCGAATATGCCACCGTTGCGTTCATCGAGGTCACATCCAGGTCACATTTCATATTCGTATCGGTAACGGTGGGGACAAAGGCGCCCTGACCGCTGTTATCGGAAGTAGTGTTGCCGGTTTGTTCGTTCAGGACGTCGGCAACGGTTTTGGCGTTGCCCGAAGCGCCGTTTGAGGCACTATCGCAGGCGCAAACCGCCAAAGCAAGAATAAGTGTAAAAATAAAAAGCACTGTCTTTTTCATTTTTTTATACCTGCCTTTAAAAAACCTATAAGATAGAATACGAAGAAAACCGCTATATCGACCACCACTATCGTAGAGCCGACCGGCGTTGAAGCAAGTATCGAGATGAGCATACCGCTAAGCGCACACAAAATCGATATCACCGCCGAGCAGACCGTTACCGATCTGAAGGTTTTAAAGACCCTCATCGAGGAAAGCGCCGGAAATACCACCAGTGCGGAAATGAGCAGCGAGCCCACAAGGTTCATCGCAAGAACTATAACGGCGGCTATAATTACAGCCAGTATCAGGTTGTATAGCGAGACCCTCGTTCCGGTGGCGGCGGCGAAGCTCTCGTCAAAGGTGATCGCAAATATCTTGTTATAGAAAACCATAAACAGCGCGACCACCGCCGCGGATAAGCCGATGCATATCCATACCTTTGTTTTATTGAGCGTAAGTATCGAGGTAGAGCCGAAAAGGGTTGTGCAAACGTCGCCCGAAATGTTGGCGGATTTTGAAAACACGTTCATAAGCAGATATCCGATAGCCAGCGCGCCCACCGATATCATAGCGACCGCGGCGTCGCCCTTTATCTTAGCGTTCTGCCCGGTCCTGAGCAACAATACCGCGCTTATCACCGTGACTATAAGAACAAACGGCATATCGTTTGTAAGCCCGGCTACCGCCGCTACCGCCATTGCCCCGAAAGCAACGTGGGATAAACCGTCCCCTATAAACGAAAACCTCTTGAGCACGAGAGTAACGCCGAGAAGCGATGAGCAAAGCGCGATAAGCACACCCACTATTATGGCGTAACGCACAAAGGGAAATTTAAAATAAAAGGCAAGCTCATCAAAAATATCGGCTATGCCGAGTTTTTTTATCAGACGCACCGCAAGATCATATTCCGAAAACAGGTTCAAAAACCGGGTAAAAAGATAAACAGATAAAAGTATCATACCTTTTCACCCCCGAAGCTGTTGCTGAAAACGGAGCTTTCCATATATTCCTCTTTTTTGCCGAAGAATATTTCGCCGCCGATATGCAGGATGTTTGTTGCGTATTTAAGCGCCGCGGTTATATCGTGGGATATCATTATTACCGTTATTTTATCCTCGCGGTTAAGGCGTTCGATAATATCATACATTTCCGCGGTCGCCTTACTGTCAAGCCCGGAAACCGGCTCGTCAAGAAGTATTATCTTACCGGTGGCGCACAGGGCGCGGGCAAGCAGCGCGCGTTGCTGCTGTCCCCCCGAAAGCTCGCGGTAACAACGGTTTTTAAGATGGGGTATGCCCATACGCTCGATGTTCCTTACCGCCGCCGACTTTTGCGCCGGGGTATAGAACGGCTTTACGCCCATTACTCCGCAAAATCCGGAAAGCACGATCTCGAGAACGCTTGCCGGAAAATCGCGCTGTATCTGGGTTTGCTGGGGCAGATACCCTATTTCGTTCTTTTTAAGTCCCTCGCCTAAAACAACGCTGCCCGAAAACGGCTGGTTAAGTCCCAGCAACGTTTTCATAAGCGTGCTCTTGCCGGAGCCGTTCTCGCCCACTATGCAAAGGTATTCTCCCGCGCATACTTCAAATCCAAGACCGTGCAGTATTTCCTTGCCGTCATATCCGAGCGAAAGGTCTTTACAGGTTATAAGTGGCATTTTTTTCTTCCTTATTTGAGCGCTTCTTTAAGCACTTCGAGATTTTCACTGCAGAGTTTAAGATAGGTAGCGCCCGCACCTATATCGGCGGCGGTGACCGATTGCATTGAATTAAGGGTAAGAACGGTCAGATCCTTATTGCTTGCAATGCTTTTTACCTGCTCCGCTATACTCATATTGGGCCCTTCGATCTTCATTACCGAATTAAGTCCGAGCTCATCTATCTTGCCGGCCAAGAAGGTAAAGGTCTCTACCGAGGCTTCAGATTCGGCGGAGCAACCGGAGAACGCCGCGTAATAGTCGATACTGTAATCATCCGCAAGATACCTGAAGGGGAAACGGTCGGCGAAAACAAGGGTTTTCTTTTCCGCGGAATCGACCGCCGCTTTGTAATCGGCGTCAAGGGCTTTAAGCTTTTCTTTATATGCCTCGTTGTTTGCTTTGTAGGTATCGGCGTTATTCGGATCCGCCTTGCAAAGACCCTCGCATATCGCGTTGCACAGGATCACCGCGTTTTTAAGCGATAACCAGACGTGCTCATCGTATTCGGGTCCCTCTTCATCTTCTTCCTCTTCTTCGCCTTCCTCCTGCATACCCTCTTTTAATTCCTCGGTCTTTTTGCCGCTGCCGAGCGCATCCATGAGATTTATGACCACCATATTCTCGTTTTGCTTATCCGCCATAACGTCATTTACCCATTTATCGGATTCGCCGCCGACGTAAACGAACATATCAGATGTGATTATATCTATCTTATCCTTCGGCGTAAACTGGAAGCTGTGAAGATCCACTCCGTTATCTATAAGCATCTCGATCTCCACCGAGTCGGAATTGCCCGCTATCTCACGGGTCCAATCGTAGATGGGAAAAATGGTGGTAACTATTTTTATTTTACCGTTATTACGGTTACCGTTGCCGCAAGCCGAAAAGCCAACAGCGAGTATCAGGCACATTATTACTGCCAGTATTCTTTTCATTTGCCTTTAACCTCCGCATTTTCCGCAAACTCCGTAAAGAACGGTGCTTGCGCTGTCGATCTTAAAATCAGAACTGTCATACACTTCTTTTATAAGCAAATCGGACGCCGGAACGTCCATATGAAAGGTTTTGCCGCATTTGGAACAGGAAAGGTGCAAATGCCGTTTGCATCCCTTTGCAACGGTATACCGGTAATAAACCTTATTACTGCCGCCAACCGTAAGGCGCTGGACCTTTCCCTCTTTTTCAAGCGCCGAAAGGTTGCGGTAAACCGCGCTGGCGCTGATACCGGAGTTTTTAAGCCCGGATACCACGTCCGCGGCGGAAAGCGGCTTATCGGCGTTTGCCGAAAGGAATTCGAGCAGCGCTTTTCGCTGTTTTGTTTCATATTTAGGCATATTATCACCCCGTATCAGGAGATTATTTATCCAAAAAGTCTTCTCTGTGCTTTACGCCAAACGCCTTTGCTATTACGCGAAGCTGATCGTCGGTTATCGTGTTCACCCTCGGAAGATGGGCGGAGATCATATAAAGCTGAGCCGCCTTTTCAACCGTTTCAATAAGACCGAACGCCTCGTCCATATCTCGGCCGGCGCCGTAAATACCGTGAAGTCCCCAAACAACAAGTCGGTAATCCCTCATTTTCGCGGCGGTCGCCTCGCCTATCTCGTTGGTTCCGCAAAGCATCCAGGGGAGAACGCCGATACCGTCCGGGAAAACCACCATACACTCGGTGCAGGTCTTCCAGAGGGCGCGGGTAAACTCGCGGTCGTCAAGCTTATGCGAATAGTTCATAGCGAGGGTATAGGTAGGATGACAATGCATTACCACCCTGTGCTTGCTATCCTGCTCAAGCCGCGCCATATGGCTCATAAGGTGCGCCGGAAGCTCGCTTGTAAACCTGCCGCCATCCGCATAGCCCCATAAAAGCTCGGCGGTAGTGCCGTCCTTTGCGATGCGGATTATACCGAGATTGTTCTCGGGATCAAACTCAACGTTTTTAAAATACTTGCCGGTGCCGGTAACTATAAATATTTTGCCTATAAGGGCATCCGCCTTAAAGCCGGTAGGTATCGTTCTTATAACGTTATTAAGGTCGAGATACTTTGCCACCTCGTCTGCATCGAGCATCATACTGATATTGCCGCCGTTGCGCTCATCCCAACCGAGGCGATACATATTCGCCGTGGTGCGTTTCATTTCCTCCACAAAGGGAGCGGTAAGTATATCCTTCATCATCTTTTCACCAAAACTTCCTTTTCATATTTTAAAACTTCGTCTATGTAGTTGCTCTTTACGTTCGCGCGCCTCAAAAACTCCTCCCAAACGTCGCCCACAGGCGCGGTTTTGAGCTCTTCTGAAAGCGCCATAAGCTCTGTAAGGCGGTTTTCATTCTGAAGCTTTTTAAGGGTATCGTTCGGCTGCAAAAGTGCAAACAAAAGCGCCTTTTGCAGGTTGCGAACGCCGGTTATCCACGCCGATATCCTGTTTATCGAGGCGTCAAAATAATCGGTCGCTATGAAAACGCGGTCAAGCGCGTTGTTGCGGACTATCTCTTTTGCTATCTCCTTTGTTTCATCGTCAAAAAGCACTACGTGGTCGCTGTCCCACCTGACGGGGCGTGTAACGTGGAGCGCTATTTTCTCGTTAAACAGCAAGAGCGCTGATATCTTATCGCTGACCACTTCGGTTGGATGATAATGTCCGTTATCCATAAGCGGGGTAATGCCCTTATAGCTTGAATAGGAGAGGCAGAATTCGCCCGAGCCCACCGTATAGCTTTCAAGTCCTATGCCGAACACCTTTGATTCAAGGGTTATATATACCTTCTTTTTATCATACGGCTCGGCAAGTATCTTATCGAGCGAATCCTTAAATCGGGCGCGGGGTCCGAGGCGGTCGGCGGGGATATCCTTGTAGCCGTCCGGTATCCAGATATTCATAACGCAGGGTATGCCGGTCTCGTTTGCAAAATACTCGGATATCCTTATACACGCCTTGCCGTGCTCTATCCAGTAATTTCTTACGTTATCATCGGGAGAAGAAAGCGTAAGGTTATCCTTTACCATAGGATGAGCAAAAAAGGTGGGGTTGAAATCGATACCTATGCCGCGCGCTTTTGCAAAATCCACCCAGGGCTTAAAGTGGCGCGGCTCGATTTTGCTCCGGTCAATTTTCTCGCCGGGAGCGCCGATAGCATAGCAGGCGTGAAGATTAAGTTTCATTTTGCCGGGCAGGAGCGAAAATACCTTATCGAGGTCAGCCATAAGCTCTTCGGGCGTTGTGGCTCTGCCGGGGTAATTGCCGGTGGTCTGAATACCGCCCGAAAGCGCCTCGCGGCTATCGAAGCCCACAACGTCGTCCCCTTGCCAGCAGTGGACCGATACGGTCGTATTTTTAAGCGCTTCTATCGCCTTTTCGGTATCAACACCGTAAGCGGCGTATTTCTCTTTTGCACCTTCATATCTGTTCATACGCTTATCTCCTTTATATCAAATGAATTTTTAACTATTTGCCTTGCGGCTTCAAGGTCTGTGCCTTTACAATACATTATCTGGGTAAGTATGTTGCCGGTGGCGGTCGCCTCGTCAAGACCTATCACTACCCTTTTACCGGTTATCCTTGCCGTAAGTTCGTTTAAGTATCCGTCCTTACTGCCGCCGCCGACTATAAAGATGTTTTCAATTTTTTTATTTGAAAAGCGCTCGATGGTCTTTACAGCCGTGTTATAGGAATTTGCGAGCGAAAGATAAACGCTCTTTAAAACGTCGCCTGCAGGAAGCCCCTTATCGCCGAGATATTCCCTTATGGCTTCTATCATATTCTCGGGCGCGGTAAAGGATGCGTCGTTAGGATCGATAAGCTTTTCATACTTGCTTTGCCTTGCCATATCCATCATTTCATCATAGGTATACTTTTTACCGAGATTCTTTCTGATATTCTGAAACAGCCACATACCCATAATGTTTTCAAGAAAACGGTAACGGTATTCTACGCCGCCCTCGTTTGTAAATCCGGCTTCGCTTACCGCAAAGTTGAGACTGGGCGTTTTATTCTCGGCGCCGATAAGCGACCAGGTGCCGGAAGAAATATAAACGCTTTTATCATCTATAGGACAGGCGGCTACCGCCGCCGCGGTATCGTGGCTTGCCGCGTGGACGACCTTGGCGTTAAACCCTATCTCTTTTTCGATTTCAGGCGAAAAATCACCGAGCAGCGTCGCCGGTTTTGAAAGCGGCAAAAACAGTTCTTTTTTATAGCCGAGCAGGTCTATAAGCTCATAATCCCAATTCTTGGTATCGGTACTTACAAGCGCGCCGGTGGTTGCGTTTGTATACTCGTTTGCCATAATGCCGGTAAGTTTAAAAGAAAGGTAATCGGGTATCATCAAAAAATGCTCTGCCGCATCCATCCTGCCCGAAAGCTTATCGGCGTATAGCTGATAAACCGTATTGAAATTGATCGACTGTATACCGTTTCTTGCGAAAAGTTCCTTTTTAGATATGATACCGAACACCTGCTCGGGCACACCGGCGGTGCGGGCATCGCGGTATGCGTAAACCGGCTCGATCGGTTTTTTATCCTTACCGAGAAGAACGTAATCAACGCCCCAGGTGTCTATAGCCACCGTTTCGGGTATTTTACCGAGCTCGCCGCACTTTTTTATGCCCGCGATAACGTTTTTTGTCAGCTGATCTATATCCCAGCAAAGCGAACCGTTTATGTTCTTCATCCCGTTTTCAAACCGGTAGACTTCAAGAAGTTCAAGCCTGCCGCCGTTTATGCTTCCTAAAATATGACGACCGCTTGAAGCGCCGATATCAACTGCAAGATAATACATGATCCACCTCCGAATTTGCGAATCTTTCGCAGATTAGTATACCATTTGCGCACCGCCGTGTCAATAGCCGGTTTTAAGATAACTTGACAGTTAAATATTTTTAATATATTATTGTTTTGAAATACCGTTATTTTAAAGGACCGGTGACCGTTCATGGAAAAGATCGAAAGGTTTGCACAACTTATAAATCAAAGCAAAAACGCCGTTTTTTTCGGCGGCGCGGGAGTTTCCACCGAAAGCGGTATGAAGGATTACCGTAGCGAGGACGGGCTTTACAACACGGTTAAAAAGTATAACGTATCGCCCGAAACGATACTAAGTCACAGCTTTTTTGAGGCGCACCCCGATGTTTTTTACGATTTTTACTATAACTATTTTCTGAATACGTCCGCCGAGCCTAACCGGGCGCATTTTGCTTTGGCGCGGCTTGAGGCGGAGGGTAAACTGCAGGCGGTCATCACCCAGAATATCGACGGGCTCCACCAGCGGGCGGGAAGCAAAAACGTTATAGAGCTTCACGGGACCGTGCTTCGCCACTACTGCCCCGCCTGCAAAAAAGAATATCCGCTTGAAGAGATAAAAGCCCTGCGCGGGCAGGTGCCTTTATGCGAAAAATGCAAAAGGGTCATAAAACCCGCCGTTGTTCTATACGAAGAACCGCTTGACGAAAAGGTTATAAACTCCGCGATAAACGCTATCGCCTCGGCAGACCTGCTGATAATCGGCGGGACCTCGCTGGCGGTATATCCGGCGGCGGGCTTTATCCGCTATTTCGGGGGCGGCAACATAGTTCTTATAAACCGCGACGAAACCGGGATGGACAGCCGCGCAACGCTTGTTTTCAGAGAGAGCATAGGCGAGGTTTTAAGCAAGGTGGTAATATGATATTTGAAACCGGGCGGCTGATACTGCGCCCCTGGCAGGAAACCGACGCAGAGGATCTTTATAAATACGCGAGTTCGCCCGAGGTAGGTCCCGAGGCGGGCTGGCCGGTGCATAAAAGCGTTCAAAACAGCCGCGCGATAATAAAAAACATTCTCGCCGTTCCTGAGACATATGCCGTATGCCTTAAAGAAGATAACCTGGCGATCGGCAGTATCGGTCTTATGACAGGCGAAAAAAGCAATCTGGGAATAGCCGGTAACGAATGCGAGATCGGCTACTGGATAGGCGTTCCCTTCTGGGGGCAGGGACTTATCCCCGAGGCGGTCCGCGAGATGTTACGCCATGCCTTTGAGGATCTCGGGCTTAAAAGGGCGTGGTGCGGCTATTTTGAGGGCAACGAAAAATCAAAACGCGTTCAGGAAAAATGCGGGTTCAAGTATCAATACACCATTAAAGACGTTCCCTGGCCGCTTTTGCACGACGTTAAAACATTACACGTTACCTGCATCACAAAAGACGAATGGCGGGAGTTAATAGGAAAATAAAGCATCAAAGCGTCGCGCCTGCGGCGCTTTAATATTTTAAGCGGTCATATCATAAGATTCTTTTGGGGTGATTTTATGATATGCAGGATAGATGACCTTAAAAACAAACAGGTGGTATGCGTGCGCGACGGATGCGTTCTCGGATATATTTCGGACGTTGAACTCGATACCGAAAAGGGCACCCTGACCTCTATAGTGATATTCGGCGGATCGAGGGTCTTCGGGCTGTTCGGCAAGGAGGACGATATCGTAATTCCCTTTGACGAAATCGAGGTCATCGGAGCCGAAACGGTTTTGGTTTCGGCAAACGTTAATACCGGTTTGCGCGATCCGCGGGGCAAAAAGCGGTTTACGACCCTATAGTTTTGTGAATATTGCACAAATATTTGCAAAATATATCTATTGGCGTTTCCGAAAATAAACAAAAAACGGTTGAAAATAAGGCATAACAGTGATATACTATACTGGTAGTATTATGATTTCTGAAAGGATTTCCGAAATGGAAGTGAATTTACGGGACTTTGATCGCTGTGTAAAAAATAACGCTTACGAGTATCTCGGCTCATTTTTATGCGAGGGCGGCGCGGTTTTCCGCGTTTGGGCTCCGGGAGCTGAAAGCGTAAGCGTTGTTGGCGATTTTAACGGTTGGAACAGCGAAGCAAACCCTATGAAACGCACCGATTGCGGCATTTGGGAAACGTTCATACCGGACATTAAAAACTTTGACGTATACAAGTATGCCGTTTGCTCCGCCGCGGGCAAGGTAACGCTTAAAAGCGATCCTTACGCGAGGCATTTTGAAACCTCGCCCTCTAACGGCTCGAAGGTTTACGCATCCGCGGGCTTCGAGTGGAGCGACGGCGAATGGCAAAGCCGGACCGCCGGCAGGAACGTTTACGAATCGCCGCTTAATATTTACGAGGTGCACCTGGGCTCCTGGCGCCGCTTCCCCGACGGCAACACGTTCGATTACGTTACCGCCGCCAAAAAGCTTTCGGCATACGTTAAAAAGATGGGATACACCCACGTTGAGCTTATGCCCGTTACCGAGCATCCGTTTGAGGGCTCCTGGGGATACCAGGTGACCGGCTACTTTGCACCCACCTCCCGCTACGGCACACCGGACGACTTTAAAAAATTTATCGATATAATGCACAACGCGGGCATAGGCGTTATACTCGATTGGGTCCCCGCGCATATGCCCAAGGACGAGTTCGGGCTTTACCGTTTTGACGGAACGCCGTGCTATGAATATGCCGATCCGCGCAAGGGCGAGCATAAGGAATGGGGCACCGCCGTTTTTGATTACGGCAAACCTCAGGTAATGAGTTTTCTGATCTCCAGCGCCTGCTTCTGGCTTAAAGAATTCCACGTTGACGGACTTCGCGTTGACGCGGTCGCTTCAATGCTTTATCTTGACTACGGCAGACGGGACGGCGAGTGGGTCCCAAATTCCTACGGCGGCAGGGAGAATCTTGACGCGGTAGAACTTTTAAGGGAAATAAACCGCGAGGCGTTTGCGATAAATCCGAACGCGCTTATGATAGCCGAAGAATCCACCGCCTGGCCGCTTGTTACAAAGCCGGCGGAAAGCGGCGGTCTCGGATTTAATTTCAAGTGGAATATGGGCTGGATGAACGATATGCTCCGCTATATGTCGCTTGATCCTCTTTTCAGGAAGGACAACCACGACTGCCTCACCTTTTCGTTTTTCTATGCTTTTTCGGAAAACTTTATTCTGCCCATTTCGCACGATGAGGTCGTTCACGGAAAATGCTCGATGATAAATAAAATGCCGGGCGAATATGATGATAAGTTCGCAAATCTGCGCGCGTTTTACGCCTATATGATAGGTCATCCGGGCAAAAAGCTTCTCTTTATGGGGCAGGAATTCGCCCAGTTTATCGAATGGCGTTACGATGAATCGCTTGAATGGTTCATGACCGATTACCCCGCGCATAAGAATATGCAAAACTTCGTTAAAGACCTTAATAAGTTTTACCTTAAAAGCAGTCCGCTCTGGCAGATAGACTGTTCGTGGGAGGGCTTTAGCTGGATATCGAGCGATGATAACGCGCAGAGCATAATATCTTTTTTGCGAACCGATAAATCGGGCAAGCAGTTGCTTTGCGTTTGCAATTTTGTTCCGGTGGCGCGGGATAACTACCGTATCGGCATACCCAAAGCCGGCGCGTATAAAGCGGTATTTTCAAGCGACGATATAAAATACGGCGGCAAAACCGAAAAGCAGGACGTTATTCTGAGCGAACCGATCCCCATGCACGGATTTGAGAATTCAATACCGCTTGATATCCCCGCTATGTCGGTCACTTTTTATAAAATCATAAACAAAAGAAGGTAAAAAAATGGTCGTAAAGAAAATCTGTTTAAAGGATTTTTATCCGTTTTTGGGTGAGAACGACAGGAACCCTTACGTAGATATGTATCTGCCCTATAATCTTGCGGAAATGAAGCGGCAGGAACAAAAGCGCCCCTCAATGGTGGTATGCCCCGGCGGCGGATACTGGATGTGCAGCGAACGTGAAGCCGAGCCGATCGCCCTTAAATTCCTCGATATGGGATTTAACGTTTTCGTGATTTATTACAGCACGGCTAAAAGCGGACCTCACAGGTATCCCACTCAACTGATAGAGGTGGCGGCGCTTTTTGATTATATAAACAAAAATGCCGATGACCTTCACGTCGATGCCGAAAAAATAGGAATAATCGGCTTTTCCGCCGGCGGTCATCTGGCGGCGCACTACTCAAACCTCTGGAACGATGAGATAATAAAAGAAAAATTCGGCGCGACCTATAAACCGGCGGCAAGCATTCTTTGCTACGCGGTTATTTCGGTTGAGGATCACCCCAACAGGGGCAGTTTTGAAAACCTTATAGGTCATTTCCCGGAGACCGAGGAGGAGATAAACCGCTTCTCCTGCGAAAAGCTTGTGGGTAAACAAACGCCGCCGACTTTTTTGTTCCATACCTCTGAGGATCAAACCGTTCCGGTGCAGAACAGCATTTGCTATGCGGGGGCACTTGCCGAAAACGGCGTTCCTTTTGAAATGCATATATACCCTTACGGGTGGCACGGCATTTCCACCGCGGATTCCATGACGCTTGACAGCAACAACGATAAGCTGCCCTATATCAGCGATTGGGTAATAAAGGTAAAGCGCTGGATCAACGTTTTGTTTGATTTGAAACTGGGCGGTATATAACGCCAAAAACAAATAGGAGATGTTTTCGTGATTAGAAAAAATTGTGTTGCAATGTTGCTTGCCGGCGGTCAGGGCAGCAGGCTCGGCGTTCTTACGGCTAAGATCGCAAAGCCGGCGGTGCCTTACGGCGGCAAATACAGGATCATTGATTTTCCGCTTTCAAACTGCATAAATTCCGGCATTGATACGGTGGGCATACTTACCCAGTATAAACCGCTTGAATTAAACGATTATATCGGCTCGGGCAAAGCGTGGGACCTTGACCGGCTTTCGGGCGGCGTGCACATACTGCCCCCCTATCAGGGTCAGAAGGGCGGCGACTGGTATAAGGGCACGGCTAACGCCATTTACCAGAACCTGGGCTTTATAGAGCGCTATGACCCGGAATACGTGCTGATACTTTCCGGCGACCATATCTATAAAATGGATTATTCAAAAATGATAAATCAGCATATCGCAACCTCCGCCGCCTGCACGATATCGGTGCTCGAAGTGCCGCTTGAGGAGGCTTCCCGCTTTGGCATAATGAACACCAATCCGGACGGCAGCATTTACGAGTTTGAGGAAAAGCCGAAAAATCCTAAGAGCAATCTTGCTTCAATGGGCATTTACGTTTTCTCTTGGGATAAACTTAAAAAGTATCTTACCGAGGATGAAAACGACCCCGATTCCGAAAACGATTTCGGCAAAAACATCATCCCCGCCATGCTCGCCGAGGGTGAAAAACTGCAGGTTTACCGTTTCGGCGATTACTGGAAGGACGTTGGCACGGTCGATTCGCTTTGGGAGGCAAACCTCGATCTGCTGAATCCGAAAATAGACCTTAATCTTTCCGACCCGGACTGGCGCATATATTCCCGCACGGGCGCGCTTCCGCCGCAGTATATCTCCGATAAGGCGAAGGTCGAGAACTCGCTTATTACCGACGGCTGCGAGGTGGAAGGCAACCTCGATTATTCGATACTGTTTGAAAACGTTACGGTGGAAGAAGGCGCAACGGTCGAGTATTCGCTCGTTATGCCGGGCGCGATCATCAAAAAGGGCGCGACCGTCAGGTATTCGATAATCGCCGAAAACGCCGTTATAGGCGAAAACGCCACCGTGGGCTCGCTCCCCGAAAACACCGACCCGGAGGAATTCGGCATCTCGGTCATAGGCGATAATCTTACCGTTGGCAGAGGCGCACAAATAGGACCTAAAAAAATGATAACGGAAAACGTTGGCGAGGGGGAAAAAGTATGAGAACTTCATCGGTTTCGGGCATTGTTTTTGCCAATTCAAGGGATGAGGCGCTCGGCAGGATGACTAATATCCGCTCGATGGCATCGGTGCCGTTCGGCGGCAGATACCGTCTTGTTGACTTTTGCCTTTCAAACCTCGTTAACGCAGGTATAACAAACGTAGGCGTTATAACCAAGGCAAATTACCGTTCGCTTATGGACCATATCGAAAGCGGCGCTTTCTGGGATCTTGACCGCAAACGCGGCGGCGTTCATCTTCTGCCGCCCTTCAATATAAGCGGCGCCCGCCGTTATCACGGATATATCGAGGCGCTTTACGGCGCTATGGATTTTCTTAACCGCTGCAATTCGGATTATATAGTTCTTTGCGACGGGTGCGTTGCCGCAAACGTGGATATAGCGGCGGCGATCAACTTCCATATATCAAAAGGCGCCGATATAACGGTGGTATACCGGACCGGCGTTCCCGTTGATAACGCTAAAAATATGATGACTTTTAAGCTTGACAGCGGCGACCGCCTTGTAAGCGCTCATTTCCCGAAAACTGTTTCCGCGAACGATTTAACCAGTCTCGGCGTGCTTATATTCGGCAGAAAGCTTCTTATCGAGCTTATCAACAACGCTTATGAAAACGGAGGCAGAAACATCGACGTTGATATCATAGCCGACCGGATAAGCGACCTTAATATATACGGCTTTAAGCACAACGGTTTTTCGGCTATTATGACCGATATCAAAACCTATACCGAGGCAAATATGAGCCTGCTCGATAAAAACGTTCGCGCTGATCTCTTTAATCCCGAGCGCCGCATAATGACCAAAAACCGCGACGATATGCCCACGCGTTACGGCATAAGGGCAAACGTTCATAATTCCTTTATTGCCGACGGCTGCGTTGTTGACGGAACGGTCAAAAACAGCATACTTTTCCGCGGTGTAAAGGTCAAAAAAGGCGCGGTCGTGGAAAACAGCATAGTTATGCAGGATTGCACCGTTGGCGAAAACGCGGTTTTGCAAAACGTTATATGCGATAAAAAGGTATTCGTCGGCAATAACGCAATGGTTAAAGGTCCCGCGGGCGAATCGGTTTATATCGAGAAAAATCAAAAGTTTTAGGAGCATTATTTATGAAGGTATTATTTGCGGCAAGCGAGGCTTTGCCCTTTGCCATGTCCGGCGGTCTTGCCGACGTTGCCGGCGCGCTGCCCAAAGCGCTTCGCCGCCGTCTTATAGGTTGCCGCGTTATTATGCCGCTTTACGGCACTATAAGTGAAGAGCTTAAAAGTAATATGAAGTTTATCTGCCATATCACCGTTCCGGTATCGTGGCGGCGGCAGTATTGCGGCGTTTTTGAAACCCACGTTAACGGCGTTATATACTACCTTATAGACAATCAGTATTATTTTAAGCGGGACGGGCTTTACGGTTTTTACGATGATGCCGAGCGGTATGCGTTTTTCTCCCGTGCCGTGCTTGAGGTCATACCCCATATAGAATTTGTTCCGGATATTATACACTGTAACGATTGGCAAACCGCTATGATACCGGTATATCTTAACGAGATGTATCGTGCGGACGAACGCTACCGCAACATAAAAACCGTTTTCACAATACATAACATTCAGTATCAGGGAAAATACGGCAAGGAGCTTTACGGTGACGTTTTGGGTCTTCCCGAAGGCAGAGAAAGCATTGTTGAATACGATTCCTGCGTTAATCTTATGAAGGGCGCGATACAGTGCGCCGATAAGGTCACCACCGTTTCGCCCACCTATGCCAAGGAAATACTCGATCCGTATTATTCCCACGGTCTTGATAAGATACTAAAACAGTTTACCTATAAGCTTACCGGCATCGTAAACGGTATAGATACAGAGGTTTACGACCCCGCCACCGATAAGGCGCTATTTAAGAACTATACGGCGGATACGGTATCGGATAAGGCGGTAAACAAGCGCGAGCTTCAAAAGCAGATGGGGCTTCCGCAAAAAAAAGCGCCGCTAATCGGTATGGTCACAAGGCTTGTTAAGCACAAGGGGCTTGACCTTGTAAAGTGCGTTTTCGAGGAGCTTTTGAGGGCGGATCTGCAGTTTGTTATACTGGGCTCGGGCGAATGGGAGTTTGAAACCTTCTTTTACGATATGGCTAAAAAGTATCCCGATAAGGTGGCTTTAAAGCTCGGCTTTGACGCAACTCTCGCCCACCGCATATATGCCGGCGCGGATATATTCCTTATGCCGAGCCAGAGCGAGCCCTGCGGTTTGGCGCAGTTGGTAGCCCTTCGCTACGGCACCGTGCCTATCGTTCGCACCACCGGCGGGCTTAACGATACTATATCGGACAGCGGCGACGGTTTGGGCAACGGCTTCACCTTTTCCGATTTTAATGCCCACGATATGCAAAACGCCGTTTGGCGCGCTATCGGCGGATATGAGGATAAAAAGGGCTGGGACGTTCTGCGCAGGCGCTGTATGGCCTGCGATAACAGCTGGGGCACATCGGCAAGGGCGTATATAGGACTTTATAAGGAGCTCTGTCCCAAGGAGAAATGATAATCCTTTTTTAAAACGAATGCTTCGGGCGTTCACCGCGGTGAACGCCCGGATTTTTTTCACATAGACTGTAATGAAAAGATTTTTACCGTGTTTAGAAAGAGGAAAAACGGGTAAAAATACAGGTAGAACAGTTCGGAGTGTGAAAGATAAATGAACATAAAACGCGGAGAAATATACTATGCGGATTTAAGCCCCGTGGTGGGTTCGGAACAGGGCGGCGTGCGCCCGGTTCTTATAGTTCAGAACGACGTTGGCAACAAATACAGCCCGACCGTTATAGCCGCGGCAATAACGAGCCAGCAGGATAAAAGCAACCTGCCTACTCACATAGCTTTAAGCGCCGCGGGCAGCGGGCTTACAAAGGATTCGATTGTTCTGCTCGAGCAGGTAAGAACGATAGATAAGACCCGCCTTAAAGAAAAAATGGGCACGCTCGATAATAAATCGATGAATATGGTAAACCGAGCGATCTCGGTAAGCTTCGGACTCTCATGATTTTTTCGCCCACTTGCTTGACATTTTGATCCATTTAAAGTAAAATGTATTGGTCATGCGGGTGTGGCGGAATTGGCAGACGCGCTGGACTTAGGATCCAGTGTCCACGACATGCAGGTTCGACCCCTGTCACCCGCACCAGAAAAAAGTCTCTTTTGTCTACCAAAAGAGACTTTTTTCAATGATATACGTTCCTTTTCGGAACGGGTGATATACCTTCGGTATGATATCGCACTTCGTGCGATGATATACGCCTGCGGGCGTATAAGGAACGGATATTATATCATGTTTGCGCTAGCAAATATATCATGCCGGGCGTCAGCACGGTATATCATACGGCGCAAGCCGTATATCATTAATACTGCAAGCAACGCCGCGATCTCACCATTGAATAATTCACGCTTTTCGAGTATAATTAAAAAAGAGATCAACGAATCGTGATTTGCGAGGTAGAAATATGAATTATCTGGAAGAGTTTTATAACGCTTATGATGAAGAAGGGCGCCTTCTTTCCCGTCACGGCCGGGTGGAATACCTGACTACAATGAAATATATAGAAAAGTATTTGAAAGATCTTTCAGATCCAAGTATTATTGAAGTTGGAGCCGGCACGGGACGATACAGCGTAACACTGGCAAAGCGAGGACTCAGGGTGACCGCAGTCGAGTTGATTGAACATAATCTAAAAATACTAAGGTCCAAATTGGATGGTACGGAATCTATCACTACAATGCAGGGCAATGCTCTGGATCTGTCCCATTTCCCTGATGATTCTTTTGATTTAACCATGTTACTCGGTCCTATGTATCACCTTTACACAAAAGAAGAAAAGCTGAAAGCACTATCTGAAGCAGTGCGCGTGACAAAATCGGGCGGTCACATTCTTGTCGCATATTGCATGAACGAGCCGACTGTTATTCAATACGTTTTCTGGATGAGCCATCTGCGTGAAGTTACAGAACTGAATATGCTTACCCCGGAATGGCATTGTATCAGTGAACCGAAGGAAGTATTCGAATTGGTACGCACAGAGGATATTGCGGAGTTGGATGAGGAGATCCCTGTAAAAAGAATCAAACTGGTCGCTACAGACGGCGCAACTAATTACAACCGTGAGTTTATTGACACTATGGACGATGAAACATTTAGCAAATGGTTGGATTATCATTTTGCAATTTGCGAAAGGCAGGATTTGATTGGCGCCTCCCATCACACATTGGATATACTCCAAAAAAACTGACAAATTCCGGTTTGTCGGTATGACAAGACGTTATGCTTGTACCTTCTTGCCTCGATTTTTGTACGTTTGTTCGCTCTTTGTGTATAAGTCAGCCATAATGATACCCAAACCATAGAAAGTCATCCAAATTCAAAAAACGCCTCTTTTGGTAGACAAAAGATGCACTTTTTGTGGCGCCCACTGTAGGACTTGAACCTACGACCCTATCGGGATGAAGCCTAGGTCGCCTGCCTCGCTTGGCGCGCGGCGCGTTGTTCGACCGCGGCGCTTCGTTTTGCTCGCTTATTCGCCCGCCGGGCGCGCTCGCAACCTCACCCGGCACTCTCCCTCGTGCCTCAGGGCAACGCCTATCTTTGCCAAAACAAAAGACCGCAAAAGCGGTCTTTGTTTTGGTGCGAGTATCGATAACGGACTTGATAAAAACAAATGTTTTTACGGGGCTGAACGTACATATTCATAGCATAACAAACACAACATCGCACATTTTTAATAAAACCTCTTTTGCGGTACAATGTACTCAGCAAAGGAGGTTTTTGCTTATGAAAGAACAAAAGCGAATTTTAGAACTAACGGATTTTGAATGGCGATTATTAGTCGGATGCATTAATACAGCAAGGTCGGTATATCTTAATGAGGGAAAGCCGATTGAAGATGTCAATATCTTGCTGATTAAAGCACTGGATGCCAAATTAAAAAAAGTGGGGTTTTGAAAATGGAGCATATTATTCACGACGAAAAGAACGGGCTTGATTACGAACTCGTAGGCGATTATTACATACCTTGCCTTGAAGCCCCTGAAGCGCCAAAGGTCGGAAGATTCGGGATGTTGTATCACGATTATTTGCGTAAGCATAAGAAAATTACATGTTCGGGGCTTATACTTTCTGGAAAACTGAAAGAGCATATTGAAGATGTTGACCGTCAGGCGGAAGAGATGTTTTCGCAACTGGCGGACAAAATGAAGCAATCCGAAGGTGTTACCGAACAACTCAAAACAAAGAATCAAATGCTGTGGGTCGCGCGGATGAACAACATCCGAAGCAGGGCTACGGAAATAGTAATAAAAGAAATAATATACAACTAAAGTTAGCGGCGGAAAATTCCGCCGCTAAAAAATATTATGAGTATTTCTATCCGTAGGTTTTAATGATTTCTTCCGCTATTTGTCGGCGTGAAACGCAGCGGTCCATTGCCTGCTTTTCTATGTAACGGTGAGCGTCCGGCTCGGTCATTTTAAGTTCGCCGATTAGTAACCATTTAGCGCGGTTGACAAGACGGATTTCGTTCATTTTTTCTTCGATAGAAAGCGTCTTTTTCTCGGTTTTCCGTATTCGTTCTCTGGCGCTTATAAGCCAGCCCGAAGCGATTTCCAGCACCGCGCGGGAAGTTGGCTTTTGAAGCATAAACACGCCGTGCTCGGCGAGTTTGCCGTAAGTATCATCATACTGTTCGGCACGGGCTAAAAACAATACCACCGCGTTATAAGACGTTACGGTATCAATGGCAAAACGAAGACCGTAATCGTCAGGCAGCGGTGAATTTACTATCACAATATCAAAATCGCGCTCACCTATAGCGCGTTTTGCCGCACTGATATTAGTTACGGTATTTACCGGTGAGAACAAAGGAACGGAAAAGATCTCGGGTATTGCCTGATTAAATTTTTCTGCGGCAGATACAATAAGCACGCTGTAAACCTGTTTTTTAAGGCTCAAATCCGTTCCTCCCCTCGTCGAGAACCTCGACGCGCAAATCGCGCAATCAAGTCTCATTGTTTTTTAAGGCACCTGCCTCGCGTTGATAAATTATTACTTGCAGTATATATCGATTATTGCTTTCGGTATATATTTCTTTATAAAATCATCGTTTTGTGCGGCTTGCCTTGCTTCCTCTAAACTTCCGGGAAGTTTATGCAAATAACCGAGGTTCTCCTCATCGGCCTTATAAACATTGATGTCTATCGGTTCGGGCATTTCTTTATTATGTTTTATACCGTAGAGTCCCGCCCAAATCAGCAGAGCAAACGCAATATACGGGTTAGCGGCAGGATCGGGCGAGCGCAGTTCCGCGCGGCGGTATTCCCCTTCAGCCGCAGGTATGCGGATAAGTTGTGAACGGTTTTCTTTACCCCACGAAACATATTTAGGCGCTTTTTTCTGCCCTAACCGCTTATATGAGTCCTCACGCGGATTTAAAAACAGCGTCATTGGTATCGCTTTTTCGAGTATGCCTGAGAGAAGCAGGCTGAAATTAGGCGCCGACTCCTTTGTCTTTGCCGAACAGTTTATATGAAAACCGTTACCGGCTGTGTCAGGAAGCGGCTTCGGTGAAAAGTCCGCAAAAAGACCGTTTCTGCGGGCAACGGTTTTTACAACCGTTTGAAAGGTCATAACGTTATCCGCGGCGGTAAGCGCATCGGAAAAACGGAAGTCTATCTCGTTTTGCCCCGGGCCCTCCTCGTGGTGTGAACTCTCGGGCATTATACCCATTTGCTCCAATGTCAGGCATATTTCACGGCGGACATTTTCGCCCTTATCTTCGGGAGCAATATCCATATACCCGGCGTTATCATAAGGGATTTTGGTGGGATTATTCTTTTCGTCAAGTTCCATAAGATAAAATTCCTGCTCGGCGCCGAAATAGAAAGTGTATCCGGCGGC